>CAVDMD010000069.1:0-12401 GCA_963609975.1 bacterium
CAAGTCTTCCTATCCTGCCGAAACCGTTAATTGAAATTTTTGTTCCCATTTAATATAAAACCTCCTATTGATTTTTTTATAAAAGTAAGTTATACTTGTATAGTAATATATTAATATATTACTAATCGAATGTCAAGGAGGTTTATTATAATGACTGTAAAGTTATCGGAGAGAGTGTCGAAAATGCAGTTTTCGCCAATCAGAAGATTTAACAGATATGCAAATGAAGCGGCGGAGCAGGGTACAAAGGTGTACAGGCTCAATATAGGTCAGCCGGATATAGAAACACCTGCATGTTTTATGGAGGCAATCAGAAACTATGACAGCAGGGTTATAGCCTATGCCGAATCAGGCGGGCGTACAGAGCTTCAGGACGCCATAATTGATTATTTCAGAGCATACGGGATGAATTACCGCAGAGACAACATTATAGTGACAACAGGCGGTTCGGAGGCTTTGAATATGGTGTTTACAAGTATACTTGATGCCGGAGATGAAGTGCTGATGCCTGAACCTTTTTATACCAATTATCATACTTTTATCAGTTCGGCAGGAGGCAGACTGGTTCCTGTGACTACTGTTGCGGAGGAGGGCTATCATTACGCCGACAGAGCAAAAATTGAGAAGTGCATTACTGACAGAACCAAAGCCATAGTATGTGTGAATCCCGGCAATCCTACAGGGACAATACTGACAGAAGATGAAATAAAGCTTATTCTTGAAATTGCGAAGGAGCATGATCTGTGGGTTATTGCAGATGAGGTATACAGAGAATTTGCATATGACGGCAGACAGATAACCTCCTTTGGTATGTTTGATGATTATGCAGACAGAGTTATAATAATCGATTCGGTGTCAAAAAGATTTTCTGCCTGCGGAGCGAGAATAGGCTGTGCAGTAACCAGAAACAGAGAGCTTTATGACGGTCTGATGAAGCTGGCGCAGGGCAGACTGTGCGCATCAACTGTAGATCAGATAGGCGCTGCGGCATTATACAGGCTCGACAGATCTTATTATGATGAGGTCAGAGCAGAATACGAGGGCAGGAGAGATACAGTATATAATGAAGTGATCAGAATACCGGGAGCAGTATGCTGTAAACCGGGAGGAGCTTTTTATATGACAGTCAAGCTGCCGGTAGATGATGTTGAGGATTTTCTGATGTTTCTTCTTACAGAATACAGAGATAATAATGAAACTGTTATGTTTGCTCCGGCGCAGGGGTTTTATGCAACACCGGGTCTTGGCAGAGATGAGATGAGAATTGCATATGTTCTTAAAAAAGAGGATATGGCAAGAGGTGTGCAGCTTATAGCAAAAGGTCTTGAAGCATACAAAAACAGATAAGGGAGCAGGCTTTATGAAAACAGCTTTTAAAAATGAAATGCTGCTGGTGCTTGTAACATTTATCTGGGGAAGCTCTTTTGTCGCACAGAAATTCGGACTGCAGAATATAGGGCCTATGACGTTTTTCTGTATACGGTCTGCAATCGCTGTGGTTTTTCTCAGCATGGTTGTACTGTATCGAAAAAAGACCGGAAAAGTAAACAATGAGGCATACAAAAGAAATGATGTTATAAAAGGCGGCATCCTGTGCGGACTTGCACTGTCTGTGGCAGGCTCTCTGCAGCAGGTTGGCCTGCTATATACAACTGTAGGCAAAACAGGCTTTATAACTTCTCTTTATGTGATAATTGTGCCGCTGCTGGGTCTGTTTATGGGCAAAAAACTCAGGAAAATAATGATACTGTGCATTGCAGGTACAGTTATCGGTCTTTATCTGCTGTGTGTGCCTGCAGGCGAGTTTCAGGTGAGCTCATTTAATATAGGAGAAGCGCTGGTTATGCTGAGTGCACTGTTTTTTTCAGTACATATAATACTGATAGATGAATTTACAGGCAGAGCTGACAGCATAGAAATATCGTGTATTCAGTTCATAGTGGTTGCTGTGATTGCGCTGCCTGCGATGCTTTTGATAGATCCGCACGTAATCGTGCCGGGAGAGACATTTTGCTACAGCCTGCCGAAGATAGAGGATATATATCACAGCATTATTCCTCTGCTGTATTCGGGAGTGCTGTCAAGCGGTATTGCATATACGCTGCAGATAAAAGCGCAGAAGCATATTAATCCTGTAATTGCCTCCCTCATTTTGTGCGTTGAGGCGATATTTGCAGCCGTATGCGGTGCTGTGGTGCTGCATGAAATGATGACGGCAAGAGAAATTGCAGGATGCGTAATTATGTTTGTTTCAATAGCATCGGCAAAATGTATAAAAACAGAAAATTAAACAGATGAGCCGTTATGTTAATGTGGCGGCCGGAAAGAGAGGTGTAAAATGGCAATTTGTAATATTAAAGATATGCTGCAGGAAGCAGAAAAAAACAAAAAAGCGGTTGGAGCATTTAATGTTGCAAATATCGAGATGATCAGAGGCGTAATAGGCGCGGCAGAGGAGCTTGATGTTCCGGTAATTCTTCAGTTTACAGGCGGATGGGACAGATATGTGCCTGTTGAGCTGATAGGAGCTGCAATGGTCAGTGCAGCTAAAAAATCAAAAGTTGATGTTGCGGTGCATCTGGATCACGGGCGTGATTGCAGCATAATAGAGAAAGCTGTTGAGATAGGGTTTTCTTCTGTTATGTTTGACGGTTCACAGCTGCCGTATGAAGAAAACGCAAGGGTGGTAAGAAGTATTGCAGACAGTGTTAAAGCCAAGGGTATATCCGTTGAGGCGGAGCTTGGCTGTGTAGGCGGCGCCGAAGGCGGTAAAAGCAGCTCAATAAAACATACAGATCCCGAAATGATTGAGGAGTTTTGTGCAAAATCAGGCGCAGATGCTCTTGCAGTAGCAATAGGAAACGCGCATGGCAACTATACATTTGAGCCGGAGCTGGATTTCAGAGTGCTGGAGGCAAGCTTCCGGAAAAGCCCTGTTCCGCTGGTGCTCCATGGAGGAACCGGTCTGACAAAAGACGATTATCAGAAATGCATCAGGCGCGGAATTTCCAAGATAAACATTGCCACTGCAAATTTTGCGGCAGTTATGAAAAACACCAGAATGATGGGATATTGTGAAGTCAAAAAAGATTATTTCAGCATGACGGAAGAAGTCTGCAATGCGGTATACAAATCAACAGCAGAATATATAAAAATGTTTAATTTTATGGATTAGAAAGAGGTGAAAAAAATGAAGTACATTGAATTTGATGAAAAAAGAAAATACGACATGATTTTACTTGGACGGGTAACAATTGATTTTAATCCGGTAGACTATTTCAAGACTCTGGCAGAGAGCACAACTTTTAAGAAATATGTCGGAGGCTCGCCTGCAAATACAGCAGTCGGTCTGAGCAGACTTGGCAAAAAATGCGGATTTATAGGCAGTGTTTCCGATGACAGATTCGGAGAATTCGCAGTTGATTTTTTCAGAAACGAGAATATTGATGTTTCACATATCAATAAGTGTACAAACGGAGAAAAACTGGGACTTACATTCACTGAGATATTAAGCCATGATGAAAGCAGCATACTTATGTACAGAAACGGAGTTGCAGATCTGAAGCTTGATGTAAGCAATATAGATGAAGAATATATAAAAAGCGCAAAAGCATTACTGATATCAGGTACTGCGCTGGCCGAAAGTCCGTCAAGAGAGGCTGCCTTAAAAGCTGTTTATCTGGCCAAAAAAACCGACACACCTGTTATTTTTGATGTCGATTACAGAGCATATAACTGGAAAAACAAAGATGAAATCGCTATTTATTATTCAATAGTGGGAAAAGAGGCAAGCATAATAATGGGCTCCAGAGAAGAATTTGATTTAATGGAGGCTATCATAAGACCCGGAATGACAGATGAGCAGTCTGCAGAATACTGGCATGGAAAAAATGCTGCGATAGTTGTAATAAAGCATGGCAAAGAGGGCTCTACAGCATATCTGAATGACGGTGAAAAATTCTCCATAAAACCTTTCCCTGTTGAGGCTATGAAATCCTTTGGCGGAGGCGACGGATATGCAGCAGCCTTCCTGTATGGAGTTTTAGAAGGATGGGATATTCATGACTGCCTTGAGCTTGGAAGCGCCGAAGCGGCAATGCTGGTTGCAAGCCATGCCTGCTCTCCTGATATGCCTGAGCTTGAAAAAGTAAAGACATTTATAAAAGAAACAAAAGAAAAATACGGCGATATGATAGCAGAAGTGTAGCAGCAGAGTTTCCGGTGCGGATAAATCGGCTGCCAATTCACAAAGGTCTGATATATAGGGAGAAAAACAATGGAAGATACAAAAGTTGTTCTTGTGACCGGCGGAAGCTCCGGAATCGGAGAAGCCGTTGTTAAAGAAGTATGTGCTGAAAATAATATTGCGGTTTTTACATACAGAAATGAGGAAAGAGCTGAAAAGGTATTAAAAGCCGCTTCTGATGCAGGCGGGCAGGTATACAAATACCGGTGTGAGCTTAGCGATCCAAAGCAGCTGCAGCTTATGGTTAAGGAGGTAAAAGCAAGGTTTGGCAGAATTGATGCACTGATTAATTGTGCCGGAATATCAAATACTAAATCATGGGAGGAAATTGATGAAGCAGAATGGAACAGAATGATAGATGTCAATCTTAAAGCGCCGTTTTTCCTGATGAAAGAAGTATTCGCGGTTATGAAAGAACAAGGATATGGCAGAATGGTGAGTTTTACATCTATTGCCGGTCAGCGCGGCGGTATGTTTTCGGGGCCTCATTATTGCGCATCAAAAGGCGGTCTTGAAACCCTGATGAAGTGCTTTGCCTTATACGGCGCAGAATACGGCATTACATCCAATGCGGTTTCGCCCGGAGTGGCGGCCACGCCAATGTCTGCTGCAGAGGGAATTACGACCGACGGAATTCCGATGGGCAGAGCTGCAGCGCCGGAGGAAGTTGCAAAAGCTGCCGTATTTCTGGCATCTGATGATGCTTCCTATATAACAGGGGCAACAATTGATGTCAACGGCGGGCAGCTAATGAGATAGGCACGGATAACACACCGGGGTTTTGTCGTGAACCATTCATATAGTGAGCAGAGATGGGTTAAGGGGTTAAGGTGGAAATAATCCTATACTTTAGTATAAAATTATTGACATTTCAGAAAACTGAGGATATACTATGTGATATAGTATATTAATATATTAGTTGCCGGTGCGAAATATTAATGCTTGTGATATCACAGAAATCTGCCGTGATATGAGGAAAGAGATGTGGAATTTCAAAACCGGTACTGGTGTATATGCTTTTGAACAAAAAACATATATAATAGCAGAAGTATAAGAAATGCAGATGTCCCTTTACAGTTTCAGAGTTATTATATGAACAGGAGGAATTATTGATGAATAATGAAACAATAGAATATATAAAAAGCCTAAAACCTGAAGCACATAAAAACGGAAATGATTTGGTTAAAGAGGGTATTGAGATTGGTAATTCTTTTGAAGCGGGCAGAAGCCGGTTTATCAGAGAAAGCAACGGTAAATATTCCTGTCATATGGATTACAAAAAAGAATGTATGCGCGAGGGTAAAATCGACTGGAACATACTGCTGGGACTTGCCACTCTTGAAGAACAGGTTGACGGAATCAGGAAAATATATGAATTCACACAGAGAACAGGACTGGAGCTCCATGACATTCAGTGCATACCGAGCGGTCTTGTAGGTCTGCCAAAAGAATACAGAGAGCAGGCGCCTGCAACGACAAGCTATGTAATAGAAGGTCTTGAGGATTATCAGAAGCATATCGAAGCTGCTCCTATGGATATATTTTTTAACGACCATCACCTTGTAACTCCAAATGCCATAGAAACAACAATAAACGCACTCAAAGTGGGCTCTCCCAGAATAGGTGAGTTTTCGCAGTTTACATGGGGTTATCCGGGGTTTGACGATGACCTGAAACGCTATAGCGATATGATTAAGGCGTTTGGAATAATGGCCTCCAAAAGAGACGAAATGTTTACAATAGAAACATATCTTGATGACGGATTTCCGGGATATTTCATGGACTGTGCATCATATATAGGGTATGCGCTGCTTGAACATTACATATGCTGCAGCCTGTGCGGAGCAAGATATTCAATCAGTTACGGGGGACTGCTCAGCGAAGGCGATACCAGAATTGCAATAGCTGTGGCTCTGCACAGACTGCTGTCAACGGAGGAACAGCCGGTGCTCACATACATCAACGGCTCCACAACAATGCAGTGGGATCATGATATTCACGGCAACTACGGAACCAGCTGCCAGGAGATGCTGTTTGAAATTCTGGCAGAGAAGCATTACAAAATGGGGCTTGGAATAAATCCTGTTTCAATTACAGAAAAAATCGCAGTTCCGACGTTGCAGGAGCTTCTTGATATTTTTACGGCAGGCAAAAGAACCGAGGAAAAAGCTGAAGAATGGATGCCTTTTATGGACTTTTCCAAAATTGATGAGATGGCGGAAGTTATGATGGAAGAAGGAAAAATATTCTTTGAAAATGTTATGACCGGATTTAAGGAAGCAGGGATTGATACAGAAGATCCTCTGGAAATGCTGCTTGTAATTAAAAACTTCAATCCGATCAAATTTGAGAATGCATTTCATTCTTCTACCTGTAATGAAGGCAATACTGATGTTGTGCCTAAGTATCCTACCGTGCTCGGACGCCAGACCGTGCAGATGAGAGACGATATAATAGAGGAGCTTAACGGAGAAGGCTTTGCGGGCAGTCTCGAAGGAAGAAAAATCGTAGTGGCATCAGGTGATGCTCATACATACGGCATACTGCTGGTTGAGGGAGTTCTTTCATCGATGGGGGCGACAGTGATTAACGGCGGTGTGGATATGGATCCTGCAGATGTTCTTGATATGGCAGATGAGGAGGGCACCGAAAACATTGCCATCAGCTGTCATAACGGACAGGCTCTTGATTACGGCAGACAGCTGCTTCAGCTTGCCGAAAAAAGACAGAAAAAGTATTGTATATTTATGGGCGGCAAATTAAATGCGATCCTGCCGGGACATTCAGAGCCGACAGAAATAGACGGTATGCTTCGGGAGCTTGGTATAAACGCCTACAACGATCTCAAAACTACAGTGAGCATACTGGGAAACAGTGTATGTAACAGGTGATAGAAATGGCAATTGTTCTTGGAATCGATACAGGCGGAACTTTTACGGACAGCGTGATAATTGATACCGAAAAAAAAGAGATTCTGTGCAAAGCAAAGGCCTTTACAACCAAAAATGATTTGGCAATCGGAATACGAAACAGTCTGGAAAAACTCGAGAGCAACTTTTTCGGCGAAATTGCATTTGTATCTCTTTCGACAACACTTGCTACAAACGCTGTTGTGGAAAACCGCAGATGCAGAACCGGAGCAATACTGATAGGAAGTGATGCGGATAAAACACTTCCCGCCGATATTGCAGTAAAAATAGATGGCAGAATCAGCATAAAAGGGCAGATTCTGCAGGAAATCGACTACGGCCAGCTTGATGATGCGCTTGAAACAATCATAAAAAATGCAGAGGTCATAGCTGTTTCGGGAATAGCAAGCACCAGAAACCCGATCCACGAACAGAAGGTGAGGGATTATGTGTCGGACAAAACAGATCTTCCTGTTGTGTGTGCGCATGAGCTTACGGGAAAGCTCGGGTTTTATGAGCGCACAGTGACCTGTATTCTGAATGCGGGACTGCTGCCGGTTATAAAAGACCTTATAAACTCCACCAAAAAAATTCTCGCCGAAAAAAATATAGATGCGCCTCTTATGGTTGTAAAAGGAGACGGCACTATGATGCACGAAAATGTTGCCCTGAAAAAGCCTGTTGAAACACTGCTTTCAGGACCGGCGGCAAGCATTATAGGGGCAGAGTTCCTTACCGGAATGGAATATGCAATGATTCTTGATATGGGCGGTACAACTACCGATGTAGCCAGTATCACAGGCGGGAGAGTCAGAATCAAGGAGGAGGGAGCCAGAATAGGCGGATGGTCCACAAGAGTAAGAGCTGCGGACATCAGCACCTTCGGACTTGGCGGAGACAGCCATATCTATTTTGACTCGTATGGAAATCTGCAGATAGGTCCGCAAAAGGTAATTCCGATATCACAGGCCGCCATAAAATGGCCGGAGCTTTCTGATGAGCTTTGTAAATACAGAAGACCTGAAGGGTATGAGCTTTGCCATGAAAAGGAAACAGACTGCTTTGCATTTATAAAACAGCCTAATTCAAAAGAATATACCACGGTTCAGAACAAGCTGCTTGAAATCTTAAAAAAAAGACCGCATTCACTTTTCTGGCTGGCAGAGCACATGGAAAAAGATGCAGATAGCCTTGGCCTTGGCGAAATGGTTGAGGACGGAGTTATATCACGGATTTCATTTACCCCCACTGATGTTTTGCATGCAGAGGGACATCTTGACATATATGACTGCAAAAGCGCACGCACGGCACTAAAAATAATGGCAGAGCGCAGCAGGTCCGATGAGCTTGATTTCATAATCAGAGTGAAGCGGCTGATGTACAGAAAACTTGCCGCAGCCTGTGTGCAGAGTGCCTGTGATTTTGAAAATCAGGAGTTTAACATCAAAGAAAACACCGCTGCGGAATATTTCATGGAAAAAGCCTTTCAGAAACAAAAGGAAGGAATACTGGAAACAGAATTCAGAATCAGGAAGCCGATTATAGCCATAGGAGCTCCGGTAAAAGCATGGATGTATCCTGTAGGTCAGTTCCTCGGCACCAGTGTTGTGATTCCGGAATATGCAGAGGTGGCAAACGCAGTGGGAGCAGCAGCAGGAAAAGTGGTTGAGGAGGTTAATGTTACAATAAGATACGATAAAGTGACAGACAGGTATCTTGTATATCTGCCCGACAAAAGGCTTGTGCGCGGTTCACTTGATGAGGCCAAAAAAACAGCTGAAGAGGAAGCGGGCGGACTTGCCGAGAGCCTTGCCCGGAAATCCGGCTCGGGAGAATGTCAGGTAATATTGAATCAGAAAGACGAGTATGTGGAAAACTTTACCACAGGAGAAAAAACATATGTAGAAACAATCATAAAAGCTATAGCAACAGGTAAACCGAAATGGATCTGCTGAGATAGCGGAAAGGAGAGATACAGATGAATTTGAACGCACAGGGAGCGTATAGAGAACGAAAATACAGATACGCTAAAGTAGGAATTGCAGTTGCTCTGCTTGCAGGCGCATCCTCTGCATGGCAGGCCGTAATTATGAGCAAGGCGCAGGGCATGGCACCGTTTGCAGACGCCTCGTACACACTTGGCATACTATTTGTGGTAGCACTGGTTGCAGGAGGTTTATGCGATATATTTGCAAGTATATGGCTGTTTTTTGCCAACCTTATCAGCGGAAGAGGATTGCGCGAATACGGCAGACTTTTTCATACCAGAATAGGCAGACTGATTATCATAGGAGCTGTCTGCGGAGGGCCTATAGCTACAGGCTGCTATATGACGGCAATAAACCTTGCCGGACCGACTTATGCTGCGGCAATAGCATCGGTGAACCCGATTATAGGTACTTTTTTAGGAGTAATATTTTTAAAGGAGAAGCTGAACAAACGTGTATGGTTTGGAATTGCGATTGCAGTGGCAGGCGCACTGACAGTGGGATATGCACCGCCTGATGCCGCCGCTTATCCGTATTTTTCGGTAGGAATTATTTTTGCGATAATAACAGCAGTGTTCTGGGGGCTTGAAGGAGTTCTTGTCACATATGCCAATGATATGGCTGATCCGAGAGTTTCGGTAGGTACATACAGAACCTTTATCTCAGGACTTGTTTATCTGCTTGTGCTTGTTCCGATTGTAAGCGTTTTGTGTAAAACAGGCACAATAGGATGGACTATTTTCAAGGATGCATTTGCTATGGGAGAACCGGTATTCTGGATTGCAATTGCTGCCATAGGTGCAGCAGTGACCTACACATCATTTTACACTGCAATGAATATGACCGGAGTAGGCAGGTCAATGGCTCTTAATACTACAATGAGCCTGTGGAGCATTATATTTGGAGTATCTCTCAAGGCGCTGGGTCTTATAGAATATTCTATAACTATGCAGGCGGTAATAGGCGTGCTGATTATAGTAGTGGGAACAACACTTGTTGTTGCCAATCCGAAAGAACTTCTGCAGCTGCGTGACGACGGGAGGTTATAGTTATGAGTAAAGTAAAATTACCTTTGAAATTTAATGTGTTTAAGTGCGTGGCTTTCGCATCACAGCCTGTCACCTGTCTTGATGTTATGAAGAAACTCGAACCTGAATATGGCGGAGAGCGTCAGTTCACCAAAAAAAGAATAGAACTTTATCTTACTGCGCTAAGCTGTGTGTCTATGATTCACGAAACGGATTTTGATTTTGATGCAGACGGAGATCTGCTCATATACTATGAAATTTCGGAACTTGGCAAAAAAAGAGTGAAATATCTTCCGAAAGAATAAGAATACAGGGAGGAAAATAAAATGGACTTTTTAACAGTAACAAACCCACAGAATAATGAGAAACTGGCAGAGCTTAAGCTTACCTCGGAAGCAGAGCTTAGCAGTCTGGTTGACAAAGCAAAAAAAGCACAAAAAGCATGGGCAAAGACAAGCCTGTACGAAAGATCGCAGATTCTCTACAATTTCATTAATGTCTATGAAGCGAATATGGAAGATCTGATAGTTACATCATCAAAGGAAATGGGCAAGCCGTACAGCATGAGCAAAGATGAGGTGACGAAGATTCCGCAGAATATAAGGGGTACGATAGAATATGCCAACCATATGTACGGACAGGTGCTTCCCGATAATGATTCGGATGCGGTGGGAGATCTGGTATTTACAAAGAGAGAGCCGCTGGGCCTCATAGGCTGCATAATTCCGTTTAATTATCCTGTAGAGCTTACAATCCTGAAAGTGATTCCGGCTCTGGTGATGGGAAATGCCGTAATTGTAAAGGCTCCGTCATCTAACCCGATGGCTGTGCTTAAAGTCGGAGAACTTCTGGTTAAGGCAGGTGTGCCTGCCGATGTTGCGCCTTTTGTGGTATGCGAAAGGGATGCCTGCAACAATGCAGTGATAAAAAATCCGAAAGTTGATGCGCTTGCACTTACAGGAAGCACAGGAGTAGGAATAAAACTTGCCGAAGACAGTGCAAAATGCCTTAAACCTCTGTTTCTTGAGCTGGGCGGAAACGATCCGTTCATAATATGCAAGGATGCAGATCTTGATACAGCAGTTGACGAGATTATGGAGGGCAGATTTTATATAGCAGGGCAGACCTGCTGTGCACCTAAAAGATTCATAGTAGAAAGAGAAATCTGTGAAGCACTGACCGAAAAGCTTATTGCAAGACTGAAAAAAGCTGTCGTAGGCGACGCCCTGAATCCGGATACGGAAATTGCAACACTTGTTACAGAAAAAGCAGCAGTTACCGTTGAAGAACAGGTAAAACAGACTTTAGAAGAAGGAGCAGTACTTGCATATGGAGGAAAGCGTGAAGGCGCCTTCTTTGAGCCGACGGTCCTTGTAAATGTAACAGCAGATATGCAGATAGCAAAAGACATGGAGATTTTCGGACCGGTTTTCCCTATAATTCCGTTTGATGATATTGATGAGGCACTTGCAATTGCAAACCAGTCCTCATTTGCACTTAATGCGGGCGTGCTTTCCAAAGATATAATGAAGGCGTTTAATATCGCATCACAAATTGAGGCGGGCTCTGTTGTAATAAACGGTCACAGTGCGTACAGACATATAGATCAGGCTCACGGCGGGCCGAAGATGAGCGGTCTTGGCAGAGAAGGAATAAGCGTAAGCCTTGAAGAATTCAGCCAGATAAAAAGCTATGTGCTTAAAGGTGCATTTAGATAAGCCTCCGGCTTGCGGAAAGCTTGCAGCAACGAGAAAGATTATGGGCTTCCCGGAAGCGTGAAAAGACAGCATTCACCGCAAGCCCCTTATTTTACAGGGCGCAAGACAGGCAGGAAAGACCTATTCCATTCTGGAGTTTGAGCGCACCTGCTATGAAAATGTGGCATACTTCAACTTTGAAACCAATCCAAAGCTGAACGAAACCTTTGAGGAAAACATCAGCCCCGATTATCTGATACCGGTTTTGTCCCATATCGCAGGTCAGACCATCGTAAAGGAAAAAACGCTGATAGTATTCGATGAGGTGCAGCTTTGCGAAAGAGCATTGACTTCGCTTAAATACTTCTGTGAGGACGCTCCGGATTATCACATCATCGCCGCAGGCAGCTTGCTTGGCGTTGCGGTCAATAGGGCAAAATTCTCTTTTCCCGTAGGAAAGGTCGATATGAAAACGCTTTATCCTATGGATATGGAGGAATTTATGTTGGCGCTCGGTGAGGACGATTTGGTAG
>CAVDMD010000070.1:0-12299 GCA_963609975.1 bacterium
AGAGTGTCTGTCACCGGTATTTTAGCATAATAAATATCGTTGTGTATATATTTCCGTATGTTTCAAAAAAAGCTCATTGAATATTATCGCACCTTGTGTGCGATATGCGGAAGCAGGAATTTTATTTCCGTACATTTCCTCTTTCTTCATACACGCCGCCTATTCGTCAAGAGGTTTTTCGTCGCCTCCTTCACCTGAGAAAACGCCTCTTTTGACTTCAATCAGGTACCCTATGAAACATATCGGTCCCGAGATGAAATTAACTAATACAAAAGACCTCAGCAGGATCTCCGAATCGCACGAAAATCCTATCGGAAAAAGTATACACATCAGTACAACAAATACCGCGCATATGTTGCCGATTATATTTTTTCTCACCTGATCTGCAGGCATACTCATTTTTTCAGACATAATTACCTCCTGCTACAATATATTTTCGGGTAATATCTTACATCAGTGAAGCAAATCCGGGCTTATTCCGTCAGCCTTTCATTTTTCTGCGCCCTGTATGTTATTTCTGACGCCGCAAAGTATACGACGCCGCCGGCAAGCCATGTTGCAAAGCTCGAAGGTATTCCCCAAGGAGAACAAACCCCAAACTGCCAGAAAGCATAGAAAACTATACCGAACACAATCGCAATCAGGCCGCCCAGAGGAGTTTTGTGCCTGTAGAAAAATCCTCCCAGTATAGGCACGAAGAATACCGCAACCTGAAATCCTCCGATTATAACCCACGCGTTTCCTATACCGTTTCTCCACAGATATGTTCCCGCTATGATGAATATTCCAAGCAGTACAATCAGAATTCTGCTGCCTTTCATCAGAGCCCTGTCGCTCATATCAGGCTTAAATAAATCCTTGTATATGTTTTTGACAAGTATACCGCCCGTAAACAGCAGGTCTGCGCTTACCGTCGACATAACAGCCGCCATCAGCGCCGCCACAAACAGTCCTCTTGCTCCCGGAGGCAAAACGGTAAACACTGTAGCCCAGAAGCCGGTTGCGGCATTCTCCGCATCAGGGTGCAGTGTTACCGAAGTCATGCCCACTACCAGCATTACAACACTGAACACGCTTCCCATTATCAGCATCAGCGCATACGCCACTTTAATATCTCCGCCGTTTCTTGCCGCTCCGAATCTCTGATAGCTCTGCGCATTTACATACAGCGCCGCTGCCGAAAGTATATATCCGAACGCCGAGCCTATGGTCTGATGTCCCGTCAGATCAAGAAGCTCAGGGTCATATGCCCTTACTGCATCAAACAGTTCGGAAGCACCTCCGAACATCCTGATGATACCGAGCATTACCGCACCTGCGGAAACCGTCATTATTGCAAACTGAATAAGGTCTGTTACAGCCAGCGCCCACATTCCCGCCATTGTCGTATACAGAATCACCGCAACGCCCACTATAATCATGGTCAGCCAGATAGGGAAACCCGTAATGAGGTAAAGCACCTCGCCTGCCGCAAACAGCAGTGCACAGCAGTAAAGAATAGACGCCATAGGCACAATGCTTGACAGCACTCCCGACGCCTTGTTGTAAAAATATCTCACCATATCAGGCAGGGTTATAATATAGTCCGGTAATTTATCTCTCGTTATCGGTCCTATCCACAATGCCAGCGGGAGCCTCAGCACCGCACACGGAACTATGTAAAACAGCATAACCGAAACTCCGACCGTAGCGCCCAGCTCGCCTAAGCCCACTATAGTCCACGAGTCATACCATGCAGCTGCCGCAACCCCTATAAGCACGGGGACTGTCAGCCTTCTTCCCGCAACAAAGAAGCTCTTAAAACTGGTGCTTGCTTTTCGGTGCATCACAAAGCCTATGCTCATTACTCCCAGAAAATACAGCAGCAGCACAATCCAGTCAGATATCCCCCATAATTCATTGAAGTTTATCATAGGAACCTCCTTTCTCAAACATCAAGCCTTACTCTGAGTCCGCTTATATGCTCGTTTTCAGGCCCGAAGCCATCCATATAAGCATATTTTTCATAGGTTTTGCCTCTGCAGCTCAGATAAAGCTTATACGCTTCTCTATAGAACAATTCTTTTTTGGCAACCGTAATCTCAGGCATTGTATGAAACACTCTTCTCAGATACTGCCAGCTCGCACATTCCATACTGCCTGCAACAGCCTCCTGCTCATTACAGCTGCATTCCAATATTTTTCCGTTTACTTTTTTAACGGATTTCTTTTGCAGCTTCAGGTCGTCAAAAAGATCAAAATGAAACGGATGCACCTCATTCATATCGAAAATAATACCTATCTGACCCTCACGATTAAACATTTTTCGTTTGTTGAGGTTTTCGGAGCCGCTTCTCAAAATACGATAGTCAAACACAATGAACATATATGGAACCAGCACTTTTTCTTTGCGCACAAGCCGGTATTTAACGGGACAGAAAAGTCCGAACAGCCTGGGGTGAACGGCTTTCATTTTTGCCGAAACAGCCTCCTCATCGCTGCATACGGTGACCGTTGTCAGTATCGTTCTGTTTTCACCTGACCCTTTCATTTTAACCTCCATTCATTTTTCTCCGGCAGTTTCCGTGCCGCCCTGCCTGTTTCCCGGGCAAAGCCGGAAAACAGACGTGGCAGCATCCGGTAAAACACTGCAGATGTAATCTATACCTGTTCAGCAACGCTTGCATACACCTCTATGCCGCGCTTTTCCAGTTCTCTGAAATAAATATCAGTGTCAATGACAGCCTCACCTGTAAAGAAGCCTTTTTCTCTGATGTCACCTCTGGCAAGCATTTTGGCAGTAATCGCTCCCGGAAAACCCACAGAGAAATGACCGTTTGACAGCCCCCACGGATGATGATGCAGATCGGTTTCAACCTGATATGTGCATTTTTTGCCGTTCTTGGTTCCCTTTACGATTACGCGAAGCAGCTTGCAGTCATCAGGTGTTTTGGCTTTTGTTCCCGGCTTTGTTTCAAATGCTTCGATAAGAAAATCTCTCGGTGATACCCATGCACCTTTTACATTTATTTTTTCTTTGCTGCCAAGACCGTTTTCGATTAAAAATCTCAGTCTTTCTTCAAACAGGGTAGGGAGAGCCAGCTTGAACGCAACATTTTTTATTCCTCTGTCTTTGTATGTAACAGGCATGGTAGCCACTTCGGAATGTATCATATTATAAAGGTTCAGTGTACCGTAAGGCTCAGGGAAATCCACTGTCATTTTTCCTGAGAAAGGCGGCAGCTCAACGTGTTTGCCGTCCCTGAACTCATAATTGTTCATTGTAAATTCTTCAATTATAGTGTCCAGCGCATAAGGGGGAACAAATCCGTAGCCCTTGGCGCTCCTGTTTATAATTGCGTCAAGTATAAGAATGTCCTCTACTGTATCAAGCCTGTCTGTTGCATATTTTGTCAGCACGTTTACAATGCCCGGCGCACTGCCTGAGCCCACTATGCCTGTTATTCCCGCTTTTCTGAAGTCCTCGTCCCTTGTGAGCTGTTCAATCGCCCAGTGAAACAGTCCGCCGAAATCCGTATAATTTGTCTCAGACTCTATGCAGGCATTCATAACGTCCATATTGAACACGTGCGATGAGCCGTTGATAACCACGTCGTATTCTTTCATTGCCGCAGCAAGCGTACCGGTATCCTTCAGGTCAATAACCTTTGTTTCAATCTTAGGTGAATTCACCTGCTCTTTTCTGATGCGCAAAGCTTCTTCGTTAATGTCTACAAGCAATACCTTCTCAACATCCGGCGTTTCAATCAGATCATATATGGCTGACAGCGCCTGTCTGCCTGCACCACCTGTTATTACTGCTTTCATTATAGGTTTACCTCCCTTTCATCAATCAGCTTTTCCATTATATTTATGTGATTTCCGGAACTCACTTATATACTATGCGGCAGGCAGACGGATTTTTCCTTTTTCCCAAAGTAAAAGATAATATTTTTTTGCACTAAAAAACAGAGTATGCAAACCCTGAATGTGATTTGTGCATACTCTGCTGTTTTTGAATATGTTTTGCTCCGTCACCGGTCCTCTCTGAAATACGGAAGTCCCAGACTTTCAGGCGGCTGATCCTCTCTCCTTTTGCGTACACTTGTGAATATGAGTACAACGATGGTTACTACATAAGGAAGCATTTTGTAAAGCTCCTTGGCTGCCATTCCCACGCCCGGTATAAACAGGTGCAGGATATAAAGGCCGCCGAATATGATTGAGCCGAATATTGCAATGTTCGGTTTCCACAGTGTGAATATAACCAGCGCGATTGCCAGCCATCCTCTGTCGCCGAATGCGTCGTTTGACCATACACCGCTGGCATAGTCCATAACATAAAACAGTCCGCCAAGACCTGCAATCATACATCCTATACATATCGAGCAGTATTTGTATCTGTTGACATTGATGCCGGCAGCATCGGCTGTTGCGGGGTTTTCGCCCACTGCACGAAGCTGCAGTCCCACTCTGGTTTTTTTGAGGACATAGGCTGTCACTATTGCTATTGCAACCGCCAGATAGGTCAGGAAGCCGTATGAAAGAAATATTTTGCCAAACCAGCCCAGATCGCCTGCAAACGGCAGGTGTCTGCTGAAAAAGCTGCTTGTTGCCGAAAGGGCGATAGACGGAACATCTCCGCCGGTCAGCTTGATTAGCGATCCTCCGAAGAAGTTGCCGAAGCCCACGCCGAAGGTTGTCATTGCAAGACCTACAACATTCTGGTTCGCTCTGAGTGTTACTGTCAGCACACTGAACAGAAGTCCCATCAGCAGCGAGCCGAGCAGGCAGGACAGCATCGGTATGAATATGGCAAGAAACGGATTAAGCTCACCGCTGCAGCTCTGCTCATACAGGAAAGACCCTATAACTCCGCTTATTCCGCCTACATACATTACACCCGGAATACCCAGGTTAAGACTTCCCGCTTTTTCGGAAATTGTTTCGCCTGTGCAGCCGAACAGAAGCGGCATACCCTGCATTACTGCGCGGGGGATAAATGCAACTAAATCAAACATTTATGCGTCCTCCTTTCCTGATTTTGCTCTGATATGTACCTTGTAGTTTATGAAAAACTCACATCCTATTATAAAGAACAGTATTATTCCCGTAAGTATGTCCGCAAACGATTCGTTAAGACCGAAGCTGGTTGAAATCTCTCCCGCGCCCTGTCCCAGGAACACTATCAGCAGACTTGCAAATACCATCGCAGGCACATTGAACTGCGCCAGCCATGAAACCATGATGCCGAGGAAGCCTCTGCCTCCCGCAAGGGTTGTTGTAATGGTGTGGTCTATGCCTGAAACCATCATCCAGCCGGTAAATCCGCATATGGCGCCTGACAGAAGAATTGTTCTCAATATAACCCGGTCTACTTTGATTCCCACATAGCTTGCGGTTCTCTGGCTTTCGCCCACAACCGATATCTCATAGCCGTGTTTGCTGTATTTGAGGTATACATACATTCCCGCAGTTATAACCGCAACGAATATAATTACGAGTATGTAGCTGTTGGTTCCGATATAAGGCAGCCAGCCTGCGTTTGTTGACTGATTGATGATGCCGACCTTGCCGGAGCCCTTTGGAACCTCCCACAGGATTATGAAATATGCCACAAGCTGTATTGCCACATAGTTCATCATCAGTGTGAAAAGCGTTTCGTTTGTATTCCATCTGGCCTTGAAAAATGCCGGTATTGCAGCCCATATTGCGCCGCATATGATTGCCGCCGCAAGGCATATGATTATAAGCAGGCCGCCCGGAATGGAATCTCCCATATAAATCATGCACAGGGCTGTGGCCCATGCGCCCATAAGTATCTGTCCCTCGCCGCCGAGGTTCCAGAACCTCATCTTGAATGCCGGCGTCAGTGCCAGTGCAACAGCAAGCAGCACGGCAAGCTCTTTGAACAGCAGCAGCATTTTTCTCTCGGTTCCGGCCGCACCGTATATTATTGTACCGAATACGCTGAACGGATCAAGCCCCGTAAGCAGCATGGTAACAACCGCACATACTATCAGCGCCGCAACTATTGCACCTATTCTGATTGCCCATGTCTTGACTAAAGGCATATCTTTGCGCTTGGTTATATGGAGAAGCGGCTCTTTGTTAAGTTTACTCATTGTCGGCACCTCCTCCGAATTTTGTCATCATCATACCTATCTCGTTTTTGTCTGCGTTCCTGCCGTCAACCATACCGCTGACCCTGCCTCCGCACAGAACCATAATACGGTCGCTAAGCTCCATCAGAACGTCAAGATCCTCACCTACATAAATAACCGCAACGCCTTTTTTCTTCTGCTGATTGAGCAGATCGTATATTGTATATGACGAATTTATATCAAGTCCTCTTACGATGTATGCCGAAAGCAGTACTGTAGGCGCAGATGCGATTTCTCTGCCTACCAGTACCTTCTGAACATTACCGCCTGAGAGCTTTCTTACAGGAGTCGAAAGGCTCGCTGTGCTTACCTCAAGCTCGTCAACCACTTTTTCGGCAAGCTTTCTTGGTGTTTTCCTGTCGGTAAACAGCGATTTGCCTTTGCGGAATGATCTGAGCATCATATTGTCGGTAAGGTCCATATTGCCTACAAGACCCATGCCCAGTCTGTCCTCGGGAACAAACGACAGCGCAACGCCCATCGCCGCAATCTGCAGAGGGTCTTTGCCTATAAGCTCCTCTGCCTGTCCGTCATCATTGATGTATTTAACAGTTCCGTTTTCGACAGGCTGAAGCCCCGCTATGGCTTCGAGAAGTTCTTTTTGTCCGCAGCCTGATATGCCTGCGATACCGAGAATTTCTCCCGAATTTGCCGTAAACGAAACATCGTCCAGCTTGAGGACTCCGTCCTGACTTCTTACTGTAAGGTTTTCGACTTTGATACGCGCTTTAGGATTAACAGGCTCCGGCCTGTCTATGTTGAGGCTGACAGCTCGTCCAACCATCATATTTGTCATTTCCTGCTCGTTTGTTTCGGCTGTTATCATCTCGCCGACAAACTCTCCCTTGCGGAGTACTGCCACGCGGTCTGATATATCAAGCACCTCATGAAGCTTATGCGTAATTATAACCACGGTCTTGCCCGCTTCTTTCATATTTCTGAGTACTGCAAACAGTTTGTCTGTTTCCTGAGGAGTAAGCACCGCTGTAGGCTCGTCAAGTATGAGTATGTCCGCACCTCTGTAAAGCACTTTGACTATTTCAACCGTCTGTTTCTGCGATACCGACATATTGTATATCTTCTGCTGCGGATCTATGTCAAATCCGTATGTGTCGCATATCTTTTTTATTTTTTCGGAGGCTTTTTTGAGGTCAAGTCTGCCTTCTTCTTTGAGTCCCAGAATTATATTCTCTGCGGCCGTAAACACATCCACCAGCTTGAAATGCTGATGTATCATGCCTATGCCGTAGTCAAATGCCTCTTTGGGGGAATGTATGGACGCCGGCTCACCGTTGATGTAGATTTCTCCGCCGTCAGGATAGTATATACCTGACAGCATATTCATAAGGGTGGTTTTGCCGCTTCCGTTTTCGCCCAGCAGTGACAGTATCTCTCCCCGGTAAATATCGAGATTTACTTTGTTGCTTGCTTTTGTCGTACCGAATACTTTTGTGATGTCCCTCAGGGACACAGCCACTTCTCTGTTGGCCAAGTTAATCAACACCTTTCTTCAACTTAATTATTCCTGAAACGTATCATATGGTTTGTCATGCCTTGCATTGCACAGAAAAATTCATATCTGCAGGCTGTGCGCTTTTCTGTGCAATACCAGCGCGAAAACCCCGGCTAAAACCGGGGCTTTTGCTGGTAAATTTATATTTAGAATTTTGTATCAAGAAGTTTGATTCCATCAATCTGAAGATCGAAGTAAGGAGCTGATCTGAACTGTGATTCTTTGAATGCGCCGTCCTCGATAACTTCTGTATCAGGTGTGTAGTCAGCATCTGTGTCTACATCTGCTTCGTATGAAGTAACCTTCTTGCCGTCAACTGTGAATGTTGAAATGTCAAATACCTGAAGGTCGCCTGATTCAAGCTGTTCTGTAAGCTCTGCGATTTTGTCTGCTGTGCCTTCTGCAGCAACATCTTCGTTAACGTCAGTTAAAACAACTGAGCCTGTTTCAAGATTTCCTGTCCAGTCAGCATCGATAGCTTCGCCGTTCTGTGCTGCTGAGATTGCATATACATAGTAAGGTGTCCAGTCAATTCTTGATGAAACGATGAATGTGTTAGGGCAGGCATCCTGTGTGCTTCCGTTGTATGATACATTAGGAACTCCTGCTTTTTCGCATGCTGTAGGTGCTCCCATTGAGTCTGCGTGCTGTGAAATAAGAACGCAGCCGTCATTTATAAGCTTGTTGGCAGCTTCTTTTTCGAGTGCTTCGTCATACCATGAACCTGTGAATGTCACTTCCATTGTAACTGATTCGCAAACTGAGCGTGCGCCAAGGAAGAATGAAGTGTAGCCAGATACTACTTCTGCATAAGTATATGCACCAACGTATCCCATCTTAGCTTCGTCTTCTGTAATATTTCCTGCTTCGATCATTTCATTGATCTTCATACCTGCAGCAACGCCTGCAAGATATCTTCCTTCATAGATTGAAGCGAATGCGTTGTGGTAATTGTCAAGACCTTCTGTGTGAGCCTTGGTTCCTGTTGAGTGACAGAACTGTACTTCAGGGAAGTCTTTTGCAGCCTGAATCATGAAGTCCTCATGACCGAATGAGTCGGCAAATATGATTCCGCAGCCTGCGTCAACAAGCTCTGCTGCAGCGTCATAACATTCCTGTCCTTCAGGGATGTTTGTCTTGATAACAGCCTCTACACCGAGTTCTTCGCACGCAGCGTTTGCAGCGTCGATGAAGTTCTTGTCATAGGTTGAGTTTTCGTCATGCAGACAGATAAATCCAACTTTGAAGTTGCCGCCGTCTGAACTGCTGTCTGAACCGCAGCCTGTGAAAGCAACCATTCCGATTACCATTACCAATGAAAGTAATAAAGCGATAGTTTTTTTCATTTTGTTCTCCTTCTGCCCCGCGGGCAAATACGTAAAAAATAGTTGATTAAATCTTGCAGAAAATCCGATGGTTAACGAAAGGTGATTTTTCCGTCCGACATATCATCAATCAGTGCAAGGGACTCTATGCGCATACCTTCACCGCGCAGTCTGTCACCGCCGCCCTGAAAGCCTTTTTCGATGGCTATCGCAGCGCCTGCAACTCCGGCTCCCGCCTGCTTCGCAAGATCGGCAAGTCCCTCAAGGGCATTGCCGTGAGCAAGAAAATCATCAACAATAAGGACTGTGTCTTCAGGGGTAAGATATGATTTGCTTACGACAACATCATAATCAACACCATGTGTAAATGAAGCAACTTTGGTACAGTACGTATCACTGCTGATGTTTCTGGTTCTGTTTTTTTTGGCAAACAGAACCGGAAGTCCCATTTGAACTGCCGCTGCCATGGCTATGGCTATGCCTGAAGCTTCAATGGTCAGAATTTTGGTGATACCGCTGTCAGAATAAAGTCTTTTGATTTCAGCTCCCATTTCCATGAGAAACGGTGCGTCAATCTGATGGTTAAGAAAGTTGTCCACTTTGAGTATACCGCCTTCTTTAACCGTACCTTCTTTTAGAATTTTTTCTTCGAGCGTTTTCACCGGTCACCTCCGTTTTGTTTTCTGCCGGAATAAATAAAACAGGTCCTTTAGAACCTGTTTGCCAATATACGCATTGTCCTGTCTAAATCAAAGGACAGAAGTTAATGCAACCAATAGTCGTGACTTATCGGCGTCACGGTAGAAACTTTTGGGCCTTATATCCAAAACTATATTGGCAAATATTCTTTATTGAAACCATTTACAGAATACCAAATGTTTCGACAGTTGTCAATGCAGCATATTAAAAACCGCAACAAAATCAATGTTTTTATTTCAGTACATTAATTGGTCAGTCTGCTGATCTCTATTTTATTTTTCTTAAAAACTCCACAATTATTTTACACTGACTTTAATTTTACAGTTTCATCGTAAGTCCCACTCTCTGCTTGTCATAGTCTATTGATATTATCTTAACCTTGACGGTATCTCCTACCGAAACAGCGTCCATAGGGTGCTTGATGAACTTATTGCTTATCTGCGATATGTGCACAAGGCCGTCATTTTTGACCCCTATATCAACGAATGCGCCGAAGTCAACCACATTTCTGACCGTACCTGTAAGCTCCATATCTATTTTAAGGTCCTCAAAGCTTCTTACATCGTTTCTGAATATTACAGCCGGGGCTTCATCTCTTGGATCTCTGCCCGGTTTTTTAATCTCATCAATAATGTCCTTAATCGTCGGTATTCCTATCCCAATATCCTCCGCCAGCTTCTCTATGCTTTTGCCAAGCCCTGCATTGAGGTTTTTGAGTGCGTCAAAGCCCTTGGCTCTGCCTGTTGCCGCAGGATATGCGGCACATATCCTCTCTTCTATGTCTTTGGCTCCGCCTTTTGAAATTTCAGCCTTATCTATATGCAGTTTGTCGAGCATAGCCTCTGCCGCCTCGTAGGATTCAGGATGCACGGAAGTCGCATCCAGAGGGTTATCGCCCTTGGAAATCCTGCAAAAGCCCGCACACTGAGTAAACGCCTTAGGCCCCAGCTTTGAAACCTTGAGAAGCTGTTTTCGGTCGGTGAACGCTCCGTTTTCTTCTCTGTAGGCAACAATGTTCTTTGCTATGCCCATATTGATGCCTGCAATATATGAGAGAAGTGACGGCGATGCAGTATTCAGATCAACCCCCACCCTGTTAACACAATCCTCCACAACATTGCCGAGAGCTGTTTCAAGCATTCCCTGATTTATGTCATGCTGATACTGCCCCACTCCGATATGCTTTGGCGATATTTTTACAAGCTCCGCAAGAGGATCCTGCAGCCTCCTGCCAAGTGACATGGCGCCTCTCGTGGTTACATCAAGGTCCGGATACTCCTCTGCTGCAAGCTTGGATGCGGAGTACACCGATGCACCCGCTTCATTTACTATAGTATACTGAACATCATAATTGTTTTTTCTGAGAAACTGTGCAACCACTTCTTCGGTTTCCCTTGAAGCTGTACCGTTGCCTATTACAATTACATTGATCCTGTATTTCTCTATGAGCTTTGCAAGCACGGCCTCTGTCCCCGCCACATCGTTTTTGGGCTGGGTAGGATAGATAGTCGTATATGCCAGAAGCTTGCCCGTCTGATTGAGCACCGCAACCTTGCAGCCTGTCCTGTAGCCCGGATCTATGGCTATGATTCTTGCACCGTTTACAGGCGGCACCATAAGAAGCTTCTCTGTATTCTTTGCAAACACCTTTACCGCTTCCGCCTCTGCTCTTTCGGTAAGCATGTTTCTTGCTTCTCTTTCGACAGACGGAGCTATGAGCCTTTTGTATGCGTCCGCTATGGTTGTTTCAAGAAGTCCTGTAAATATGCTGTTTTCATTGGTTACAACCATATCTCTTATCATTTTGAGAACCCTGTCCACATCAAGCTCCACCCTGACTTTGAGTTTTTCTTCTTTTTCGCCCCTGTTTATGGCAAGGACTCTGTGGTTTGGTATTTTAGATACAGCCTCGCTGTATTCGTAATATGTTTCGTATACTGATTTTTCTTCCGGGTCTGTGGCAGCCGAAACCATGACAGCAGATGAGAATGTATAATCTCTGACTGCGGCTGTGATTTCGGGATCGTCTGAAATCATCTCGGCTATAATGTCACAGGCTCCCGCTATGGCCTTGTCCTCTGACTCAACGCCTTTTTCCTCATTAACAAACTCTGCGGCAAGCTCCTCTGCACTGCCTGTTTCCTGCTCCTGTTTCCGGAATATCATGGCAAGAGGCTCCAGGCCTTTTTCTTTGGCTTTGGAGGCTCTTGTGGATTTTTTCTGTTTGAAAGGCTTGTACAGATCCTCAACTCTCTGCAGCACCTCAGCCTTTAGGATTTCTTCTTTGAGCTCATCAGTAAGTTTGCCCTGCTCGTCTATGAGGCGGATTACCTCCTCCTTGCGCTCCTCAAGCCCTCTGAGATATGCAAGTCTTGTATCAAGCTCTCTTAATATATCGTCTGAAAGCCCGCCTGTTGCTTCTTTACGGTATCTTGCAATAAACGGGATTGTGTTTCCCTCGTCTATAAGCTGTATGGTTTTTTCAACCTGTGATGTTTTTAACTTGAACTCTGCTGCCAGCCTCTCAATTATATTCATATCGCTATCTGTTCCTTTCGTTTTCGCTCTCTTTATTTTACAGAGGCCGCCGGCTATTATCAACCATTTATTTTCACTGCG
>CAVDMD010000071.1:0-12211 GCA_963609975.1 bacterium
GATGCAGGCGGAGATATAGAAGAAATTTTTGCATATTACCGCATAAATTTCTTTTGGAATTCCAGTGACTCCGGATTTAATAAGAAATCGAAAACACTCATCATTATCTTGTTTCATAATAAAAATGAATTTTTCCAGAGACTCTAAAAGATATGCCTCTGAAAAGAAAGGACCATATATCACAACAGAATACCAGGAAACATCATCTGTACACACATAGTGAGTGGAAAATTTAGCAGCTTCACCAATAGACTCATAAATTGCTTTGATTGGCATTTCTGTTTCGTTTTCCCCGATGCCTCCATCGAAAGCAAAGTGTAAAGCTATTTGAGTTCCTCTTTTATACGAACTTGCCATCAGTATAAAATGTTCAAATATGACATATCCCTTACATTTTTTCTTTATTGTAAGCGTGATTGCTATGATAATGCAGTTGTGTGGTTTTATGAAAAAAGTGCGAGGCAGAGTTAGTCCTTTATAGTTTATTTCACTTGCCAATGCCCATGTCTGCCAACACCAACGAATTCTACATTCGGCATTTCTTTTAGCTTCCTTTCAATTGTCTTTTTACTTACATCAGCCGCTTTTGCCAGTTCATCTCGCGTGATTTTGTTGTTTTGAATGATTTTATTCAGAATCATATCTTCCAACTGCATTTTTGGAGCGACATTTGGAGCGACACTTGGAGCGACATTCGGAGCGACATTCGAAGGCCCGACAATACCAACTGAAACATCATTTAACGGTATAATAGTTCTGAAAATATCCCCTTCAATAAATTCCGGCTCACCTCCCGAGTACATTTTCGTGTACTTGTAAGTGTTGCGCATACCGGAACCGAGTTCATCTGCTAATGATATTTCTCGAAATACTTTTGAAATGGGTGGGTTCTTTGCATATGGCTCAAAATTCGAAAGATTTAACGCACCGTTGCCATGAGAACGATTCGCATTTTCTGTAAACATTTTCTCTTTTTCGATGACAAATTTTGCAACATATCCGCTGGAATAATCACGGTGTGCGAGAGAATTGGAGAATATCTCTCTTAGAATTTTATCTCTGGCGCTTACACTGTGAATTCCCTCCTGTGTGAACGGGTCACTAAGATGTTTATGCCCAAATTCCACCAGACGGTCATAAGTTTCCAGGAGATTTGTTATGATTACATCTCTGTCATCGTAGCGATCCGCATTTTCTATGCGAAAAATCGCATCAGTCTTATGTTGTGGAAGAACAGACATTATTGTACTGTCCTTGCCAAACAGAAGAATTGCAGCAATGGTTATACCTTCAACCTGTGTTATGTCATCTCTGAGAATCAAACCTGCACTTCTTAAGAGTCCCTCATCAGTCATGGTTTTCCAGGGATGATCTGCTATACGATTTGAAGTCATCCTTCGTGCTCTTTCAATAAGGTCAGATCGTAAATCTTCGATTCCAAATCGCGTTACTTTATTTACAAAATAACTTCCACTTTTTCTGGCATATAACTGATATACTAAATCTGTATTGTCTGTAATGTCTATATCGGAATCGTTATTACGGTCAAAGATTCTGCCATGGTGACGACAAACCTGACTGCTAACCGGAACGTGTACATAAAGAATTTTCTTTCCTTCCACGTCACATTCATTCAGTTGCAGATATAAAGGCGGATAAAGTTTGTTTGCATTGTTGATAGCAGTAACAAAATCCTTTTTTAGTTTTGCAATTGCAGACTCATTAATTCCTAAGATTTCGCCATTATCTTTAACTCCAAACAAGATGTAACCGCCATCCCTGTTTGAAAAAGAGCATACTGTATCATACACGTCCTTTGTGATTTCGTTTGTGGATTTTTTTGAACTCAATATAATGACTCTCGCCTTCATTAATCATTTTCAGAATTTCCATTGCATCCATAGAATCTCCCCTTTTTAATATCGTTATCTATATTATATTTCTAAATCAGAAAAATAACAATCCATTTGTGTAGTATTGCCCTGTTGCTACATCTAAATTACACGCCAAATTGTTACTTTTCTTGAGCGTTGCTTTTTTTAATCCAATTATGTGTATCAAAGTTGATGACAGAGGTTCTGTTTCCTGTCAAAATCAGTCATATCAATATCGAATGTTACATGGATTTCAGTATGAGCAAGCCCTTATATAGTACCTTGCATGGAGACAGAAAATGAATCCGACTTGTCCAAAAAAATCCGTTCAGAGCACCTTGAGTTTGTCAACTATGCGATTTTGTGGACTTCTCAACCGGATTTCGCCCCCATATCTTTGTGCACCGGAGAACACTTTTCTGCGAAAAACATATGGGATGGATTATTCTTTTCGAAAATGCCTGAGTCGTTGAAATTGCAATGAAAAAGAGGCCCGGAAAGGGTCTCTTGATTATGGCGGAGGACACAGAATTTGATTTATTGGTATAGCCTGAAAACCCGCATAAAAAGGAGGTTGTAGCTGCGTCATCTGAAAGTGTAATCAAATTTTTTAAGAATAGTGCTTAGCAGCTTTTTCATCAATATGTATTTCAGCAAAGGCCTTTGCAATGAAGCAGAGGTCTTTGCCTGCAATACCGTAAAAGTAATTCTATTGTCTGATGAAATGTTTGGAATAACACTCCTCATAGGAATAATGCCTGTCAAGAATTAGGGCATCATCTATGGACCATGGCCCGTTTTTACAATGAGTTATATCAATCAGTTCCGAAACAGAAGCTGAGTCATATTTTTTCAGGATGCCATAGATGAATGGATGATTTCGAATTTGTCAGACAGTGAAATAATCAGCACTATTATAGCAAGCATTTTTCTCTTTTAGCTGTTATTTAGTAGTTCCGGAATAAGTAAACGCTTTATATTTTCCGGCAAGTCAGCTATGTTTGCAGAGTTATCCATAAACAATAAGTCTGTATATTGTTTTACATCATTTTGTTTAGAAAAAATGTGTGTAACTATATAGGCGTCTTTACTTCTGGAAAAACAGTCTTCATCTCTTAACGACTCGACGATGTAACAATTTCCTTTTTCACGGCCACAAGCATCCAGTTCTTTATTCATGCAAAGAGTGAATTTCAAATCAGTAGTGCCGAATTTATATTGTTTTGTAGCGGTTGTAATTTCTTCGAGCATAAAATTTTCAGAACTTGCCATTGTTGCAAGGTTTCTCAGATGCCTTACTTTCCTTACAGATAAATCATACGGATGTTCCTTGCCAAACCAAATCTGTGATGCAGATAATATGTTTTTTGTTGCATAACTATAATACTTTTTTGCAGACAGATAGGTATCTACGCCAGTTAAATGCCTAAAGTTAGCAGCTTTATATAACACTTCTATGTATCTATTGTCAAATACGTACATAAATTGCTTTCCAACTAAATTGGTACGATATAAATTAGCAGCCTTGGATATTTCTTTTACTAATACTTTTCTATCTTGTTGTTTCTTCATTATTCCATTGGATTTTATATATTTATTAAAAAAGCACTGGATAACATCATGTCATCCAGCGCCTGCTGTTCAGTTTAGCGGTTTTCTGCTGGCTGTCAGCCGCAATACCCTTTCGAGTATCAATAGTCGCCGGAATATTAAGTCCCCAGCGCGGACTCACCATATCTCCCTGGCGAGGGCGTGATGCCCTTTCGGGCGTCTAAAAGCCTCAGTAATTACCCTGCCTGAGCGCAGTACAGCTTTTACGTGCCGCTTCACGGAGCTTCTGCTCACTTATATTATATGTGATAATCGAAAAAATAGCAAATATTTTTTTACTGGCGGAGGACACAGAATTTGATTTATTGGTATAGCCTGAAAACCCGCATAAAAAGGAGGTTGTAGCTGCGTCATCTGAAAGTGTAATCAAATTTTTTAAGAATAGTGCTTAGCAGCTTTTTCATCAATATGTATTTCAGCAAAGGCCTTTGCAATGAAGCAGAGGTCTTTGCCTGCAATACTGTAAAAGTAATTTTATTGTCTGATGAAATGTTTGTAATAACACTCCTCCTTGGAATGGCGCCTGTCCGGAACAGGTTGTGTAGTAATGCAGGCGGAGATATAGAAGAAATTTTTGCATATTACCGCATAAATTTCTTTTAGAATTCCAGTGACTCCGGATTTAATAAGAAATCGAAAACGCTCATCATTAAAATTCCATTTTCATCATAAAACGGCTTAGGTGTATTTGATGTAATAACAATTTTTTTGAAGGAATCATTTATTTTTAAGAATGGTCTGATTTCCTGTGTCATTTTTTCCTCTGTCGGCAGCATATAGGCTGATTGAATATAATAACGTTTTGAACCTTTCCTGCAGATAAAATCTACCTCCAGCTGTTTACGCATTTGCTTGCCGTTTTTCCCTTTTTCAAGAACCTGCAGATTGCCGACATCAACCCCAAAACCTCGCATCCTCAGCTCGTTGTATATAACATTTTCCATAGAATGGGTTACTTCCTGCTGTCTGTAGTTGATTCTTGCGTTTCTAAGCCCCATATCCATGAAATAATACTTCTTAGGTGTACCTATATATGATTTCCCTTTTATATCGTATCTGGATGCTTCTTCAACCAGAAAAGCATCTTCCAGACAGTCAATATACTTTGTTATTGTAGTTGCCGTGATTTTAGAATGGTTTACACTTTTAAATGTTTTTTGCAGCTTATTAGGATTCGTTAATGTTCCAATCGCTGAAGCAAGAAAATCCAGTAAAGCTTCCATTTCGCCTGCATTCCTGATTTTATGGCGATTAACAATGTCTTTGATATATGTTTCCTTGAACAGGTTGTCTAAAAGTTTTATTTTCTGTTCTTCTGTTGACGCAAGGACCACAATCGGGATACCGCCATAAGTAACATATTCATTCCACCCGTCATATTTATGACCGTCATACACAGTCATGAATTCAGAAAAATTAAGCGGAAACATATGGACTTCATCGCCACGGCCTCCAAATTCTGTTGAAATATCTCTGGATAAAAATCTGGCATTACTTCCGGTAACATAAACGTCACAATTCTTTCTGTCTGCCAGGCTGTTTAGAACACTGACAAATTCATCAAGCATCTGTACTTCATCCAGCAGGAAATAGTATTTCTCACCGTCTTTGATTTGTTCAGCTGCCCATGGATAAAAGATATCCGGATTTCTGTATGGTTTGTTTTCAAATAAATCGAAAGCCATTTCGACAATATGGTCTTCATCAATTCCGCTTTCAATTAAATGGTTTTTAAATAATGTTCTTAACAAATATGATTTACCGCAGCGCCTGATTCCTGTAACAATTTTAATCAGGCCATTATGCTTACGAACTATTAACTGCTCTAAATAATGGTCTCTTTTAATTTCTCTATCCATACCGGCACCTCTTAAAAGATATTTTTGTATATTAATGCTCAAAATTTCTTATATTATACCCTATGATATTATTATATTCAATGTGTAAAGCTATTTTTGCAGCAGAAAAAGTAAGCGGCTGAAGTATATCGAACGCCCGGCGGAGCCGGAGATTAAGGAGTACATCGCCGGAGTCAGGATATATGGCGACCCTGATTCAGAAAATGACTTAAATAAGGTGGAGAAACTGCTGAGCTTATAGTACAAGACCATATTTCTTCGTTAATCGGTGACCTCAATAATCTCATGTTCTACACCTTCTCCGGCGTTAAGAGCGGCAATGCCTTGCTTCAGGTGTGATATGTTGCTTTCAGAATAAAAAGGATCTGCAGAGATTTCAAAGGGAATTCGCCTTTCTCCGGCTACCTTTTCTGCAAAAAGGGTGAAGGCTGTACTCATAGAAATGCCCGTTTCTGCACAGACGGATTCCATGTCATTTTTGATATTTTCGTCAAGCCTGAAATTAATATTTACCTTAGCCATATTCTCGCTCCTTTCCTGATTACAGTATACGCAAATACAAAGAAAAATGTAAGGAGGCTCTTTAATTTTTATCTGTAGCTATATATACCACTTTGCGTATTTTCAGTACAAATTGGCGAATTAAAATTATGATTTTGTCGAATTTTCGCCAGTTATTACAAAAAACCGCCAGTTATCTGAAACTTCTTGAAACCCTACCTTTTCATATGATACTGTTTAGAAAATAAAAGTTATAGGAGGTGATGTCTATGAGGGAATAAAAAGAGCTAATAGGATAGGTACGTAAAACACACTGATTTAGCTGTAGGAGTGTTAAACAAATTATCAGTGGCGTATTGCTAGATTGAATAGTTTAAAATAATAATAAACATGTTGCTATATTTGTGTTAACAACAAGACCCTATATAAACAGTATGCTTATTTTACAATCGGATAAGACGATGCATTGATAAAAGGTGTGCTATAATACTGTGAAAATCAGGTCTAGTGTTTGACCTTGATGATATACATAGAAGTGGCATGGCAATTGTAATGTTATAGAAAGAGCAAAAGAAAATCACCTGTGTTAAGCATACAGAGGTTTATAACCAAAGTCGGTTTAGCACAGAAAGAATGAATCTTTGGTAACAGAGGAATCCCAGTAGATAATAGGATGTTTGACTGCGGTTCATTAACGAAAGTAACAAAGGTATAAAAACCCTAAAAATCCAATAAAAATACTTGATTCTATAGGGAGGGTGTTATGCGACAAAGAATTATAAAGATTGCGGCATTTTGCATACTTACAGCTTTTTTCATCAGTCAACTCGTTTGTTATGTTGAGAAAGGCAAAACTGCATCGATATATGGCATTAATACGATATTTATTATGTGTATGATGATATATATCATTTATGCTATTCTGCTCATTATGAACATAGGGAATAAATGGAAAATAATTGAAAAAATTCTGATAGGAATTAATGCAATATGTATAATAATGATATGTTTTGTTTCTTGGGGTATTGTGGCAATTCCAGGCATTATTATTAATTTACTTGCAATAATATCTGCCTTTCTCGGAATAGTGGGGCTTTGGCAGAATAAAAACAAATTAGATGAAGCTTTTGTTGTTTGGGCTATATTTCTGTATGTTTGGGTAAATAATTTAAATGCCTTATTATTATTGTGATTTTTTAATTCTTTAATGGCTATCCAGTTAAAAATGCTTAAATTCAGGTACAACAGGAGTGCGCAATGAAAATAGTTATATGTGATGACAGAGAATTTGAACTTGAAATTTTGAAAAAACTGTGTGAAGAATACACAGGCGAGAATATCCCGGAAGCTGAGATTGTGTGTACCACAAATCCCGGAAGAATTGCAGCAGAAGACCCGGATATTCTCATACTTGATATAGAAATGCCTGAAAAAAGCGGCATAGAGATTAAGAATGAGCTTACAGAGGGCGACAGACCCCTTATTATCTTTGCTACGGCATACTTTGAATTTATGAAAGAAGCTTTCGGCAGAAACGTAATAGGATATATGGAAAAGCCGGTCAAAAAATATGAATTCAACAACTATATGAAAGCGGCTGTGAATATTCTTTCCCTTGAAACGGTTATACATATAGACAGTGAAACAGAGGTTAAAAGCAAAGACGTTTTACTGATAGGTACAGATAACGGATATACAGAAGTCGAGATGATAACAGGCCGGAAAATAACAGGTATACGAAAGAGTATGAAAGCGTGGGAGGAAGAACTGCAGCAGTATGGATTTATGCGTATAAGCGAAGGCTGCATTATAAACTGCAGATATGTCAAAGGCTTTGAAGGCGATAATGTCGTGATTAAGGATATAGGGGTAAAACTAAGAGTAAGCAGAAGAAAAAAAGCTGATTGTGTTAAATTCTACAGAACATATCGCGCAAAATCTTCAAAATACATTTAAAGAGGTGATGAAATGGCTCAATACATATTCGGAATACTGATTTTGATACTGCTTTTCCGGGAAGTGCTGGGATACAAAGAACTTGAAAAAGGAGTGTTTATAGCAACAGGTATAGTAATAGCTGTAGCAGGGGGAGTTGTAGAGGCGTGCTTTGATGTTTATGATTTGAATATATGGATCCAGTGGCTTTTAGTTGTATTGCCGATGTTAATACCGCTATTCATTTTTAAAGGAAAAAAAGGAAGTATGTTGGGTATTGGTCTTTGCAGTATATGTCTGATAACTAAAATTGCAGAAATTGTTTTCGGAATAAAACTCATATTTAATGTTTCAGAGCTGACGAGCATAAATGATTATACTATTTCGGGTTTATTATGTATCATCGCATTACTGCTTATAAGATGCTATATAAAATCAAACGATATAAATTTATACCCCAGAGTAAACGGAATTAACAGCCTGATTTTCATTCCGGCTATACTGATAATGTGTATTGCAGAAATAAATCGTGCATATGTAGGCAAAGTGTCTAATGAAGAAGCCGCTTTTATCAACGGTATTAATATTACTAAGGGGGCTGTTTTAGGAATACTCGCTGTTGCTCTGTTTCTGGTGCTGGTGGCACTTGTTTATCAGAAAAAAGAAATGAAGCGCCTTATGGTGTTAAAGGATAAGTGCCTGAGAGAGCAGACAGAGCAGTACAAAATGGCTATGAACAAGGAAAGAGAGCTTCGCAGGTTCAGACATGACTATAATGCGCATATGACAGCCATTTCAGGCCTGCTTGCAAATGAGGAATACGTTAAGCTTCAGGAATATATCAAATCTATGGGATATTTTAGAGAGAAATTCAATCTTGTCAATTCAGGTAATATAATAACCGATGCAGTGTTTAATCAGTACAAGGAACTGTGTGACAAGGATAATATTGAATTTGAAATCTCAGGCAAGCTGCCTGAAAACTTCGGTATGGCAGAAACAGATTTGTGTGTGCTGATTTCAAACCTTATATCAAATGCTTATGAAGCAGCTTTAAAGTGTGAAGAGGACAGACGCAAAATCAGCGTTGAAATACGCAACAGTGATGAAGATGTATTTATAGATGTATCAAACTCTGTTAACGGTGAGGTCGTGTTTAAAAACGGGCTGCCTGTAACGGATAAACCGGACAGGAAAAATCATGGTTTCGGAGTTGAGAATATTCTTGAGGTAGTAGAAAGAAACGGAGGGTATGTTGAATGGAAACAGCTTGATAAAGGTAGGTTTACAGCAGAAATTATGCTGAATTCACAAGGAAACATTTAAGGAGGAAGATTATGAAGAAGTTATTGGTTATGGCTATGGCGTTTATGCTGGTTTTATCTCTAAACAGCACATCTGTCTTTGCATCGGACAGTAAAATCGACAGTGTGGCTGAATTAAAAAAACAGATTTCCGAGAAAAGGATTAATTGAGATGAAAATTAAATTTTTCCTAGGTGCAGTGCTGATTGTATTTGTTGTTATTATTGGCTGTTATTTTATATACACAAACTATGGAGAAAGAGAAAAAGAATATAATTATGAAACACCGAAAGAAGCAATAATGGCATATTTCATATCGGAAGACAGATATGGCGATGATATTAACATTAATAATATGATTATGGCTAAACAGAACTGCGGAGATGATACATATTATCTGCTTAAAAGCAAATATATTTATAATGAAAGGCAAAATTTATTATCATAGCGTAAAAAAAGTCTTTATGGTAACAAGCACTCAGGGATGCCACAAAGAAGCTTTGGTAAGTTATGGCGAAACAGGAAGAGCTCTTAATAAGGGGAAAATTACAGATGCGTATAAGTATGTAACAATGAATGGAGCGTAATTATGAATGAAAATATTTTAATAAAAGAGAGTTGCGGCAGATTGAGAGAGAGAGGAAGACTCTCTCTCTCAGGACTATGGAAAAAGACTTTTTGTATAATTCTTCTATGTTGTGTTATGATTGCAGTACCAGCTTTAATAATTAATTATATTGGAGGATATCCAAAAGAAATATGCCTGTTTAGTAACATATATGTAGAGATTAAAGAATCTCCATATACAATCTTTTATTGGTATTTGATTAATGGTAGATTGGCAGTTATCGTTGCAAGCATTTTTCTCGGAATCGTAAGGTATAATAAGGTTAATTACTCGGAATTATTTAACAAAGTAAATTCTCCTGCAAAATCTGTTTTGTTGTTCATTGTTGTAAATATATTTATATTTCTGTGGAGTTTATTGCTTATAGTACCGGGAATTATAGCAGGAATAAGATATAGTCAGGCATTTTATATATTGGCAGAAGATAGTTCTAAAAGCATTATGCAATGTATCTCAGAAAGCAAGGCGATGATGAAAGGAAATAAGAAAAAATTCTTTCTTATGGAACTTTCATTTGCAGGGTGGATGTTATTATCTATAGCCCCTGCAGCAATAATTGCAGCGATAATGGAAGTATATATTTCTGAATTTTGGTGTAATATACTATTCACTATACTATTATTCCCTGTAATATGGGTAATAGTATATTTGAAGTCTACTGAAGCAAACTTTTATGAACTACTGGTTAGATGTGATAAAATAGATGATAGTGCAGATAAAACAGAGTATTAGAAAAATTAAGTTATGTTATATGCTATCGGAATCTTGAGATTCTGCGGGCTTAAATCAATGATAAAATGATATTGAGGTAGAAAAGAAAAACACCTAATTTTACTATCATTATTGTAAATGTCCTTATAGGGAAAGCAACTTCGGTTGCTTTTTCTGTTTATTGCCTTTTTCTCGGAAAAGAGCCTGTTAAAAAAGAAGAATGTGGCGGTTTGACTGAATATTTAAGCCTAAATGGGCTATAATGTTCAATGAGAGCTTGAAACAGCAGAAGAAAACATATATAATATTGAGCAGAAAAGCCTTTATGGGCGGAAGTTTTCAATGAGGAGGAGTGGCATTTATGGAAATTAAACGTGACAGTTATCTGCAGCAGCTGATTTCATATCGTTTTGATGGTCTGGTGAAAGTTATTACAGGTATCAGAAGATGCGGAAAATCATATCTTCTGAAAAATATATACAGAGAGTATCTTCTTCAGAATGGTGTGAAAGGTGAGCAGATTATTACAATTGAGCTTGACCTTGCAAAAGATATTAAATACCGCAATCCGCTTATTCTTTCATCATATGTAAGAGAAAAAGTTGAGAGCAGCAAAGAGGAATATTACCTTTTTGTTGATGAAATACAAATGTCTGATGAGGTGGCAAACCCATATAATCCGGAGGGTAAGAAGATTACTTTTTATGATGCGCTTAATGATTTGAGAGGTATATCGAATCTGGATGTTTATGTGACCGGAAGTAATTCGAAAATGCTTTCCAGTGATATTCTTACTGAGTTCAGAGGACGAAGTGACGAAATAAGGGTGCATCCGCTCAGCTTTGCCGAGTATTATTCTGCCGTTGGCGGAGATAAGAACGAAGCGTTTGATGAATATGCTTTTTACGGTGGTATGCCGCTTATTTTATCAAGACCTGACGATACGGCCAAGATGAACTATCTTAAATCGCTTTTCTCGGAAGTGTATATCAGGGATATTGCTGAGCGTAAGGGAATTGAAAGACAGGATGTGCTTGAGCAGGTTCTGGACCTGCTTTGTTCATCAGTCGGTTCATTAACAAATCCGACCAAAATCGCAAATACTCTGAGGTCTAAACAGGGGAGCGGTGTTTCCGCAAATACAATTCGGGCATATATAGGGCATTTGGAAGATGCGTTTCTTTTCTCTGAAAGTAAGAGGTATGATGTAAAGGGAAAATCCTATTTTGACTATCCGAACAAGTATTACAGCGAGGATATAGGTTTGAGAAATGCAAGAATAGGTTTTCGCCGGCAGGAAATGACGCATATCATGGAGAACATTATATATAACGAACTTATTATCAGACGGTTTTCTGTTGATGTCGGCGTTGTCTATTCAAGGTCTGTTAATGATAACGGCAGTTCGGTTCGCGTTCCGAGAGAAATTGATTTTGTTATAAATTCAGGGGGAAAGCGAACCTATATACAGTCAGCGTATGCTATGCCTGCTGACGAAAAGGCAGAAATAGAACTCAGGCCGTTTATGCTTACAGGCGATTCATTTCCTAAAATCGTAGTAAGAAAAGATATCGGAAAGCGCTGGTATGACGATGCCGGTATTCTGAATATTAATCTGATTGATTTTCTCCTGGATAAGGAACTTATCTAGTGATGATAAAAAACTGAAAAAATTAAAAGGAAGTGAAAACTCACTTCCTTAAATCTGGCGGAGGACACGGGACTCGAACCCGCGGGGCTGTTACACCTTACTCGCTTTCCAGGCGAGCTCCTTAGCCACTCGGTCAA
>CAVDMD010000072.1:0-12091 GCA_963609975.1 bacterium
ATATGGACTTAGAGAAGTTCTTTGACAACGTATGTCAGAGTAAGCTGATTGAGGTCATATCAAGAACCATTAAAGATGGTAGGGTGATCTCACTTATTCATAAATATATGAATGCCGGAGTAGTGACAAATGGGCTGTTTGAAAAGACAGAAATTGGTGTGCCGCAGGGTGGACCACTTAGTCCGCTGTTAAGTAACATAATGCTGAATGAGCTAGATAAGGAGTTGGAACGCAGAGGTCACAGATTTGTGCGGTATGCAGATGATTGCATGATTTTCTGCAAAAGCCGGAAAAGTGCCGAGCGGACACTTCAAAATACCCTGCCGTATATCGAGAATAAATTATTTCTCAAGGTAAACAGGGACAAAACCTGTGTAGCGCATATCAGCAAAGTAAAGTATCTGGGATATACGTTTTACAACCACAAGGGACTGCGATTCCGAGTACATCCAAAGTCGGTGGAGAAGATGAAGCAGAAACTGCGGGAGTTGACGGATAGAAACAAAGCTTGGGGTAATGATTACCGTATTCTGAAATTGAAACAGTTTATAAGGGGATGGGTGAATTACTTCAAGTTGGCAGATATGAAACAACTGCTACGAGATACGGATGAATGGCTACGCCATAGGATAAGAGCTATCTATTGGAAGCAATGGAAGAAAGTGCGAACGAGAATAAGAAAACTGAGAAGTTTGAACTTGCCCGAATGGGTGGTGTTTGAGATTGCGAATTGCCGCAAAGGCATATGGCGCTCAGCGCTTGTGCTAAATCAGGCACTCACCAATAAAGAATTAGCCAATCTCGGATATATGTCCTTGACTGGCTATTATCTGCAAGTATGTGAAAACTAAAGAACCGCCGTGTACCGAACGGTACGCACGGTGGTGTGAGAGGTCGGGGGATTAGTCAAATCCCCCTCCTACTCGATTGTCTGTTTTCTATTTTTCAAGGGTATCACTTATGGCCTTGAGAAGTGATGTTTTGCCTGTCATATCCTGCCCGAGAGCCCATACCATAACGCCGCCGTAATCAGCACCCAGCAGAGCTTTTTTGCTGACGGTATTGATGCCGTTGTATCTGCAGGTGCCGCTTATATCATCATACTCGGAATCCTCGTTGTAGGTTGCAACTTCCCTGTATGTTACAACCTTGCCTGTGCAGGTGCCGTCCGCATCATACCGGTAGCCGTAAAACGGAATCCCAAGCACCAGCCTGTCCTTGTCGATATTTCTTTCGTTTTCAAAATATGAAAGACAGCTCTGTGCGTATTCATAAGTTGAATGATTCTCGCTGCTTCCCCTGTTGTCATATGCCATAACAGAAATGAAGTCAAACCTTTCTAAAGTTTTTTCATCTATGTGGCTGTCAAACCATGAAGCGACCGCACAGGAGAGAATAAGATTGTTTTTGCGGCATTTTTTTGCAAGATCCTTTACCCACATATCGTAACTGTTCCAGAATTCACTCTCCACATCACCCTCGATATTAAGGTCAATGCCGTCAAATCCGTATTCGTTTATATATTCCATGATTTTATCGTCAAAGGCTTTAATCGAAGCTCTGTCAGAGGTCAGCTCCGTATAGTGAGCGTAGCCTCCTCCGCCTCCGAGAGCTGCGATGACTTTGACTTTGTGATGATGGGCTTTTCTGATTATTTTTTTCAGCTCCTTATCCGGAATACTGCAGCTCATATTGCCGTCAGAATCGGGATTTACAAATGCGATATTGATATGCGTAAGATCTGCAAAATCCACATCGGTGTAGCACTGGTAGTACCAGCTTGGCAGATAGCCGATAATTCTGGTATCGCTGTGCGATGAGGAGCAGGTTTTCATAAGTATGAGAACAAGCAGCAGCGCCAGCATCAGCAGCAGTGAGAATATGTATTTCCCTTTGCCCTTTGATTTTGTTTTTCGTTTTCTTTTTTTCGACATAATTCACCCTTTTTCCCCTTCGCTTGAAGTATATACTTTTTGAGGTGATTAGTCAATTGACAGCAGGCAAAACAAAAGCCGCGTCTGTAATGCCGCAGCCTGTAAAGCTAAATCCATTTGGTCTTTGCTAATGTGTTCTGGATTAAGGGCGCAGTATGATGCAGGATTTGTGCAGATCGCACAGAGGAACAAGCGCCAGCCGGCCGTGTTTTTTCTCATAGTCCGAAACAGCCTGAAAAACACCGGAGAACCGCCTGCTGCCGTAGTCGTGAAGCAGTATGGCGCCGCCATGCGACAGCCTCGGATAAAAAAACTCAAGACCCGCAAGCGTCGGCGCATACAGGTCTGCATCAAGGCTTACAAAAGCAAACATCTCGTTTTCGAGACCGGCGGCAGTATCGGGGAAATAGCCCTTTTTCAAAACTATATCCGAGGTATCATCGAACCTGCCGAGTACATATTCTGCGGAGGTGTCTGCAAAGTCCGCAGAGCCTGTCTGTGAAAAGTTTGCTGCTGCTTCAATTCTGACATCATCTGCGTTAAACCCCTCAAAAGTATCAAACAGATACATGGTTCTGCCGGGAAACTGCCTGCGAAGCACCAGCGAGAAATCGCCCCTGTATACTCCAAGCTCCGCAACTGCGCCGGGCACGCTGTCAAGACGCGGCACGAACCTGCGGAATGCGCCGCTTCTCATATCATAGGTATTGTATATGTCGCCGAGGAATATATATTTACCGCAATAGCCGCAGGAATCAAACTGCTTTTTCATGCTGTTCGCTCTTTCGTCATCCAATACCCCGATAAGAATTATATCAGGCTTCATGGCCGCCGCCTCGGCAAATGAGACAACGGGAATATCACCGCCCCTCCATTTGTCCGGGCTGTTGTCTGCAAATGCTGCAAGGCTTATATTTGTTTCATTCAGGAGCTGTGAAACAGACATACCCATCTGCCCTGCCCCTGCAATAATCAGTTTTTTCATAAATAAATCTCCGCTTTCAGATTTTGCTGTATCTATTATATCTCAAACTGCGGGATAGTAACAGATATATTTGACGAACTTAAAAAAGGGTGTAAAATGGATATAGATGATGCGAGGGAGGATAATCATATGGACAAAAGAGTTAAAGATATAATTGACAATAGCGGCAGCGTCGTGTTTTTTGGAGGAGCAGGAGTTTCCACCGAAAGCAATATACCGGATTTCAGATCCGAAAAAGGACTTTACAGCGCCATGAGCGAATACGGATATTCGCCTGAGCAGATGCTGAGCCACACTTTTTTTACGGACAGGATGGAGACATTTTTTGATTATTACAAAAAGAACCTCATATATCCGGATGCTGAGCCAAACAAGGCGCATCTGGCGCTGGCAGCGCTTGAGCGCGAGGGCAGACTCAAAGGCATTGTAACTCAGAACATAGACGGACTTCATCAGAAAGCCGGCAGCCACAAGGTCTATGAACTGCACGGCTCGGTGCTCAGAAACTACTGTATGGACTGCGGAGCTTTTTATGACCTTGACTATATCATGGATGGGGCAAACTGCGAGAGAGGGATTCCAAAATGCAGCAGATGCGGCGGAGTTGTCAAGCCTGATGTGGTGCTTTATGAGGAGGGTCTTGATGAAGATGTGCTGAACGGTGCGGTCAGTGCCATTGCCTCATGTGACACACTGATTGTCGGCGGTACTTCACTGGTGGTATATCCTGCAGCCGGCCTTATCAGATATTTCAGAGGAAGTAATATGATTCTTATTAACAAATCGAAAACAGGATATGATTCGCAGGCTGATCTTGTCATATATGATTCAATCGGCAAAGTTCTGGGAGAATAGAAACCGGGAAAACGCCGGTCTGAACTATAGAAAAACCGGGCGGATTATGTTACAATACTAATTACGATGTTAACTGAACCGACAGGAGAAGCAATAAAAAATGAATCATATTATTCTTATATGCTACCTTATAGCCATATTTCTTGGAATATCCAGCTTTACAATGAGCATACTGGCAAGGCGCAAAGGCAACACAAGCCTTAACAATGCCATGCTAATGTTTTCGACATGCCTGCTTATAATGTGCATATATGACATGATAATATATTACACCGATTATTTCATAGCCGGCTATGACAATATAGAGCTGCTGAGACTGGGAGACTGCATAATATCAATACTGTTTATACTGTGGCTTTCTCTGGAGCAGAGACTCACAGAAGAAGACATACTCGAAAGCTATTACAAAATGGCAAGGGTTTATACCATAGCCTACGCTTCCGTATGGTGCATATCAACAATTATATTCAGCGTTGAATTTATGTATACCATCAAATGGATTCTGCTGGTATCCGATATAATCCTTATATTTATGATGCTCATAGGCAGCATTTCATACATAGTTGCGGCTTTATACAAACGCTCTGACAGAGATCTGACGGTGTATATGGTAATAATTACAGCTATGCTGACATGGAACTACACTTCATATTTCTGGGGTGAAACCTCGGTGTACTGGGGCAACAGCAGGTTCATAAGAGAACCTCTGGATCTGACTATTATATTCTGGTTTGTCATAAACATAGTTATGATATATCTTACCTACAGGCGTGCGTTTGTTCCCGCATATTTCAGCAGCGAGGAGAAAACAGCGGAGTTTTCCCTTGAGGACAGACTCGAAAGAGTCAAGGAGCAGTACGAGCTGACAGACAGGGAAAAAGAGCTTGTCGAACTTATTTATGAGGGGCGCAGCAATGCGGAGATTGCAGAAGCTCTGTTTATTTCGGAGAGCACGGTCAAAACTCATATATATAATATATTCAAAAAAATGAAAATCAAAAACAGAATGAGTGTTATGAAAATTGTCAGAGATGAGGACGGATCGCCAATGCAGCAGCCTGACAGAACAGACCGGACACGAAATTAAAACAGGGCAGATATTTTGCGGCAGTGAGCCCCATGACAAATCATAAAATATCTGAGTGCGAAACAAAAGACCGACCGTAATGAACAGTCGGCCTTTAGTATATTATCATGCTTTGTTTACAGGGGTTTCTGCTCTGCTGAGCTGTTTTCGGGAAGCAGATTTGTCATACTTTTGAGACTGATACCCAGTGTAGACATATTATGAAGCAGCGCAGAGGTTGTCGGCGGCAGTATGCCGGCGACACCTGCCGCTATCAGCATAAGGTTGAAACCGACAATAAAGCGGTAGTTCCGGTGTATTCTGTCCATAAGCGCCTCGCTTAATCTGCGCAGAGTAACAAGCTCAAACAGATTATCGGAGGAAATAGTTATATCCGATATCTCTCTTGCTATGGCGGCGCCTGTTGAAATGGCAATCCCCGCATCGGCCTCCGAAAGCGCAGGCGAGTCGTTTACACCATCGCCAATCATTATGACTGTGTGACCTTTGGCTTTTTCTTTTCGTATAAATTCGGCCTTATCCTCAGGCAGCACTTCGGCAAAGAATTCATCAACACCGACCTTTTGCGCGACAGATTCGGCTGTATCTTTGTTATCGCCTGTCATCATAACCACCCTGCTGATACCGCATTTGTGAAGCGCAGCGACAGCATCTGCAGCTTCTTCCCTGAGAGGATCCGATATGCAGATAACCGCTGCCAGTCTGCCCGCTATGCAAAGGAACAGATGAGAGTATTCTGCCGGCAGATTATTGTATTTGTATTCTTCTCCCTCAGGAACAGTGCAGCCCTCGTCCTCAAACACAAAATGCGCGCTGCCTATAAGCACCTTGCGCTCGTTTACCATGCTGGAAATGCCATGTGCCACAACATACTGAACCTGTGAATGATATTCCCTGTGCGAAAGACCTCGAACCTTTGCCTCCTCCACGACAGCATTTGCTATCGAGTGAGGGTAATGCTCCTCAAGGCAGGCTGCAAGGCGAAGCATATCGGGTTCTTTGTAATCTTCAAAGGTTACAATATCGGCGACCGTAGGAGTCGCATATGTAAGTGTGCCTGTTTTGTCAAAAACAATGGTGTCGGCCTTGGCAACAGCTTCAAGAAATCTGCCGCCCTTTACCGACATATTGTGGCTGCTGCTTTCGCGCATGGCAGAAAGCACTGCAATAGGCATGGCGAGTTTGAGTGCGCATGAGAAATCCACCATCAGCACAGCCAGCATTTTTGTGACATTACGGGTAAGGGCATATGTGATGACTGTGCCGCCAAGAGTATACGGCACAAGGCGGTCTGCAAGGCGTGAAGCCCTGTCCTCCGCTGTGGATTTGAGCTTTTCGGATTCTTCGATCATCTTAACTATGCGGTCATAGCGGCCTCCGCCGGAAATTCTGTCAACGCATATTGCACATTCACCCTCCTCTACAACGGTTCCGGCATATACATAGCTTCCGGAAGTCTTGAGCACAGGAAGTGATTCGCCGGTTATAGAGGCCTGATTTACAGTGGCTTCGCCTGAGATGACACTGCCGTCAAGAGGTATCATATTGCCTGTGCGGACAATAATATTATCGCCACGGACAATTTCATTTACAGGGAACAAAACTTCGGTACCGCCTTCAAGCTTCCATACCTGATCGACATTTAGAGACATTGCGCCCGCAAGATCCGCAACAGATTTTTTGTGAGTCCATTCCTCAAGTATTTCGCCGATATGCAGCATAAACATAACCGAACCTGCAGTGGCAAAATCACCACGCAGAATCGAAACGGTAACGGCTGTGGCATCAAGTACCGCAACAGAGAGCTTCCTGTCACGCAGCGCTCTTAACCCTTCTCTGATATATCTGACTGAACGGATTACGGCAATAGCCGATGTCAGGGGTACAGGCAAAAACAGTTTTGATACAATGCGGCGCATTACCGACATTGCCAGTTTGTCCTCAAATTCGCGGTTCAGTTCTCTTGAGGTATGCTCGGGAACCAGCGCCGGAGCATTCTCATCGTCAAACGAAAATGCCGCCATAGCCTCTATGACGGCTGCCCTGTCGCCGCTGTAGGTGATTACGGCATCCTGAGTTCTGTCATATATTTTTACCTGTGATATATTGATGAAATTCCGCAGATAATATTCTAAAACGTCTGCTTGGGCAAGGGTCATTCTCCGGCACATCAGATGGATTCTCATGCGCCCCTTTGATTCGTGCAGAATTTTACATTTCATATTTTCCCAACCTCCAATAACTTAGTCGAATGAAAAAATGCAGATGAGCGGGGACAGTCATCTGCATCTGTCTGAAGCCTATTCAGCTTTTGCGGTATCGTCGATAACCCCGCAGGCGGCTTTTTGAGCCCTCTGTTCGTTTATTTCCACAGCATCTGCGTATATGTCCCCGGCATTTTCTCTGATTGAAGTTACAGTCTGCATTACGCAGTCCTTAGCGCGCAGAACAGCAGCCGCAGTCTGAGTATATACCTTTTTGGCATCATCGCTGCTGAGAATTTTGATTCCCGCTGTTCCAAACAGAACACCTGTTGTAAATAATCCTAGATGTTTCAATGTGAAAACCTCCTTTGCTTTGATATATAGCAGTGTTTAATATCAACACCTGAATGTTAGCGACGGCTAACTTATAGTTATAATATACCACTGCAAAGTAAAAAAATCAACAGGAGGACAGCAAAATTTTTTGTTGACAAATACCCATAGAGGGTATACAGTAAAGATACCGGATGGGGGTATTTCAAGGAGGCAAATATGGAACAGAACAGATGCTGCTGCAGCGGCAGGAAGACAATACGCACAGAGGAACAGAAAAAATCTCTGACCAACAGGCTGAGGCGCATAGAGGGACAGATAAGAGGCATACAGTCAATGATTGAGAGGGATGATTACTGCAATGACATACTTATTCAGTCGGCGGCAGTCAGCGCTGCGGTAAACTCATTCAACAAAGAGCTTCTGGCAAATCACATACGAAGCTGTGTTGTAAGTGATATACAGGAGGGCAGAGATGAGGTTGTAGACGAGCTGGTTGCCACAATACAAAAACTGATGAGGTAACATATATCAGAGAATATGGGGAAACATAACAATATGATTAGAGAAAGCAGGACAGAATATGGAACAGTATAATATTACGGGAATGAGCTGTGCGGCGTGCTCTGCCAGAGTCGAAAAAGCCGTGTCAAAGGTTCCGGGTGTGACATCATGCGCAGTGAGCCTTCTTACAAATTCAATGGGCGTTGAGGGCAGTGCAGACCCTCAGGCTGTAATCAGCGCAGTAAAGAATGCAGGCTACGGAGCCTCACTCCAAGGCGCGGCAGCCGGAGCTGCAGAGGGGGAGGCGCTTTCGGATCACGAAACACCGGCACTCAAAAAACGTCTTGCAGCTTCTCTGCTGTTTCTCGCAGCGCTTATGTATTTTTCGATGGGGCATATGATGATGGGTCTGCCGGTTCCGGCATGGCTTGCAGCCGATCACGCTGCGATGGGGCTTGTGCAGCTTCTGCTTTGCGGAATTATCATGGTCATAAATCAGAAATTCTTTATAAGCGGGTTCAGGGCGCTGGCGGGCAGAGCGCCCAACATGGATACGCTGGTTGCGCTGGGAGCTGCGGCTTCTTTCGGCTGGAGCGTGTATGCGCTGTTTGCTGTGAGCAGGGCGCAGACCGGCGGTGATATGACGGCGGCCATGGAATATATGGACGAATTCTATTTTGAATCCGCAGCTATGATACTGACCCTTATAACCGTAGGCAAAATGCTGGAGGCCAGATCCAAGGGCAAAACAACAGACGCACTCAAAAGCCTTATGAAGCTGGCGCCTCAGGAGGCGACTGTCATTCGCGACGGAGTCGAGGTTACAGTGCCTGCGGCAGAGGTTCAAAAGGACGATATTTTTGTTGTAAGGCCGGGAGAGAGCATTCCTGCTGACGGTATCATAATCGATGGCAGCAGTGCGGTAAACGAGGCGGCGCTGACAGGAGAGAGTATTCCTGTTGACAAGACGGCGGGAGATCAGGTGTCGGCGGCTACAATCAACCAGTCCGGATTTATACGCTGCAGGGCGATGAGGACAGGCGAGGACACCACTCTCTCTCAGATTATAAAAATGGTAAGCGACGCCGCCGCCACAAAGGCGCCTGTTGCAAAAGCGGCAGACAAAGTTTCGGGAGTATTTGTGCCTGTGGTGATTTCGATAGCGGCAGTAACCTTTGCAGTATGGCTTCTGCTGGGGCAGACGGCGGCATATGCGCTGGCAAGAAGCATATCGGTGCTTGTCATATCGTGCCCCTGTGCGCTGGGGCTTGCAACCCCGGTTGCCATTATGGTCGGAAACGGCACGGGAGCCGGAAACGGTATCCTGTTCAAAACGGCAGAAGTGCTTGAGAATGCCGGCAAAATCGCCGCTGTAGCGCTTGACAAGACAGGAACCATTACAGAGGGTGCGCCGAAGGTAACGGATATTATTGCGGCGGAGGGCTTTGATGAAGACGAGCTGCTTGATCTTGCTGTAGCGCTTGAAGCCAAAAGCGAGCATCCGCTGGCAAAAGCAGTTATGGCAAAGGGACGGGAGCTTGACAAAACTCCTCAGGAGGTTACCGGCTTTGAGGCGCTTGCCGGTAACGGCCTTGCGGCGAAGCTTTCAGGCAGGACACTTACAGGCGGAAGCCTTAAATTCATAGGAACAAAAACAGAAATACCGCATGATATGCAGGAGGCGGCGGACACTTTAGCGCAGCAGGGCAAAACACCGCTTCTGTTTATGGCAGATACACGCCTTGCGGGGATTATCGCTGTTGCGGATACGATTAAATCAGACAGCCCTGAGGCAATCAGGGAGCTTCGCAATATGGGCATCAGAGTTATAATGCTGACAGGCGATAACGAGCGCACAGCAAGAGCCATAGGAGATCAGGCGGGAGTTGATGAGGTGATCGCAGGCGTGCTCCCCGGCGGCAAAGAGGATGCTATACGGGAACTCAAAAAATACGGAAGGACAGCCATGGTGGGCGACGGTATCAACGATGCCCCGGCGCTTACAAGAGCAGACGTAGGCATTGCCATAGGAGCAGGAGCCGATGTTGCAGTGGATGCAGCTGACATAGTGCTTATGAAAAACACTCTTGCAGATGTTCCTGCGGCAATCAGGCTGAGCCGCAGCGTTCTGAAGAATATACACGAGAACCTGTTCTGGGCGTTTTTCTATAACGCTGTAGGAATCCCTCTGGCTGCCGGCTGCTTTACAGGGTTTGGACTTACGCTCAACCCTATGTTTGCGGCTGCGGCAATGAGCCTGTCAAGCTTTTGTGTGGTAACGAATGCATTAAGACTCAACCTGTGCAGAATATATGACGCGGGCCGTGACAAAAGCCGCCGTCACAGCAGTGCCGGGTCTGAAGCAGGTACAGGCGATGTATGCACCATGAAAATCAAAGGTATGATGTGTACTCACTGTGAGGCTTCCGTCAGAAATGCGCTTGAAGCTCTCGGTGAGGTTAAATCCGCAGAGGTAAGCCATGAAGCCGGAACTGCAGTTGTCGAGCTTGGCAGCCATGCGGACAGCAGAAAACTCAAAAAAGCTGTGGAAGCAGCCGGATATAAAGTGATTTCAGTAAAATAGAATGGAAGGAGTATTAAAATGACAAAGACAACTCTAAAAATTGACGGTATGATGTGCGGTATGTGCGAGTCGCATATGAACGATGCAATACGCAGGGCGTTCAAAGTTAAAAAAGTGACATCATCACACACAAAGGGAGAAACAGTAATCATAAGCGAAAACCCTGTTGATGAGGAAGCGTTAAGAGAAGCCATAGCGCCTACAGGCTACAGTCTTGAGGGCATAAGCAGCGAGCCTTACGAGAAAAAAGGCCTGTTTGGGAGAAAATAAGCTGGTGTAAAATGCAGCAATATGCGACAGCATAATTATGAAAACTTATTTGAGCTGATAATTTATTTCAATGCGGAGTCAGAGATGAGGTGAGAGGATTGAAGAGGACGGTTTTGCTGATAGCGGTTTGTCTGATTGTGGCAGCCATAGGTATTCTGAGTATATCGTGTAACTACGATTCGCTGGCGAAGCCTATCTGATATTGCTTGTGTTTTGGGGTGTGAGATACTTGTGCCGGCACCGCAGTTAAAAAGGAAGCAGATAAAAAGAAAATGAAAATAACAGATTCGGAACATATCTGAAATATAATGCGCAGGAGAAGAAGCAGGACAGGCGGTTTACTGCACTGCTTCAAAAGCAAAAGGCAGCTGTATGCAATATTACGAAAAAATCATTACCGAAACAAATGCGGCGAGAAGAAGTGCGGCAAGTGACCATAGCGATATGCCAAGCGCTCTGATTGCCGTAATTCTGCTTTTTGCAACGGGAAGACTGTCCGAAATATTCATATAGTTAAAAACAAGGGCAATGGTAAAGAAAATCCATATTGTAATCAAACATCTTTCTGTATAAAGCTGCAGAGCCGTAGTGCAGCTGTCCGGACTCAGAGTCAGGCAGGTGTATATGACTGACGGATATATTATCACAGCCACAGCCATTTTCCACCATGTTAAAGTTCTGAAGCCCGGCGGCAAAGCCGGATGGCGTTTTTTTGCAGAGGCGCCTGAAACTGCGGATTTTAATGCGGCTTTGAGCCTGATTACCGAAGAATACCGCTGTGAAGGCTCCATTTGTGTGCATTTTGTCACTACCTTTGAGACAGCCCCGCTGCAAAGCACATCTCTGGGGAAACAGCCGGTAATCAGTATATTAAGAAGTATTCCCAGTGCATATATGTCGGTTCTTTCGTCGGACTGGCTGAAACCGAACTGCTCAGGGGCGGCATATTCTGCTGTGCCCATCAGGTATGTATCATAGTTTTTGTGGCTGTCAAATTTTTTAGAGGCATTGAAATCAATCAGGGTGACTTTCATATCTGAGTTTACTATGATGTTTGACGGTTTGATGTCTCTGTGAATTACAGGTGGTTTGCAGCTGTGAAGGCAGTTCAGAATATCGCACAGGCTGCTTATCATATCTGCCGCAGCATCAACAGTGAGAGGTTACGCCTTTTAACGTTATCGGCAGTGCAAACCTTGTTGCGCTGCTGTGATAAATGCCGGACAGCGGCAGCAAAGAAATAACATATATAAAACCGAAAGTCTCTGCATAATGCAGAGTTTTTTATAATATAGGAAATATCGCTTTAGAGATATTTCCGTATATTTCAAAGAA
>CAVDMD010000073.1:0-11959 GCA_963609975.1 bacterium
CCATATGAAAGAGCATAAGTTTAGGTGCAATAAATGCGGTAGTGTCTGGTACGCTACGGACAAGGACATTCAAGAAAGCCGAAAACAGCAATCCAACATTAAGAAAGCAAAACTCCAGAATTTTTCGGTGCTTGGTAGCGGTAGTAGGAAGCACATAAAAGGAAGCGCAGAAATTGCACGAATGCAGGAAACGCAGTATAGCCAAGATCCTTATCGTTGTTCAAACTGCGGCTCACGAGATGTTGAACTTGTTGAAATAGCTGACATTTACAACGTTAACGGAAATAATGTGGATGGTACGCTGAAACAAAAAATATTGATTGCATTAGCTATTGTATTTATGCCTTATCTTGGCATTGTGCTTCTTCTTTGGAAAAAGCCTTTTTCCCCTCGCGCTAATCGGAACTGCATTATCTATTGTGCAATTATGACCTGCTTTCTCATTAGTGTCTACACGAGAAGCGGTGGTGAAAGTAATGATATACAGAAAGTCGATCTTGTATATGATGTATCCCAATTTTCCAAAATAAGTGGGGCAGAATTGATTGATATTTTAGGGCAACCTGATGATGTGGACGAGGGAAAATGTACTGGTGCTTTTGAAATCCCTTGTGTCTATTATGATTACAACGATGCGGAAGGCTTGGGTGAGGTTTCTTTTGTTCTGGTGAATAATAGCGTTGTTCGTTTTACATCATACAATACCTATCCATACCCTGACAGTGACGCAATTTTGACAGAGTTTGGTATCAAAGAAGGGGAAAACTGCGCTACAGTCACAGATACTGATATGGTTTTGCGCTACCGTTGCCCTGCCGATGACATAGATGACTTCCGTGCAGAACTGATTGATGACGATACATTCGGTTATTTGCAGGTTACTTATGATATGTCATTTTATGAAGAATGGTACTTGCCTATGTCAATCGGGGAACAGTCGAATTATCAGATTAAGATAGAAGAAACCGTAAAGCAACTGTTAAAAGCGCCTGAAAGTGCCAATTTCCCGAGTATCACAGATGGGTGGAGTTTTGGCAAAAATAAGTATTATGTGACTGTACAGTCCTATGTAGACGCCCAAAACTCTTTTGGTGCTGAGATTAGAAGCGAATTTGCATTTATCTACTTTGCTGACACAGGTAAAATTGCTTATGCTGTTTTCGATGGAGACGTGATTACAGACAATGAATATACGAAGACTGCTAATATAGTTAGCGGACTTTATGATGCCCAAAAGCAGAGCAAAGCATTAGCCGACGCATCGGTCAAATAAAGTGATTAGTTCGCTTGCCGTTATGGACTCTCTTGTGTTTGAAACACAGCAGACTATAAATAATACAGAACAGGCAAAAGCAGCTGTACTATCGTGGTGAGATAGTTACAGGTGCTTTTGCTGTATGGTCTATTTTTATGCCGTTGGCAAATATTATTAAAAAGAAAAACGTTCAGTATGTTAATAAAGTTCACTAAAATCATAAACGGGAATTATGAAAAGATGAAAAAATCATCTGCAGAAGTTAATCTTACAGATGATTCTGGTAATCAGTAATAGTATTCGGAGCTGCCTTTGTATTCCTGTATGGTGTTGCCGCCGTCCACTATGAAATCCTGCCCTGTGATATATGAAGCCTTGTCTGAACACAGGAACACTATCATGCTTGCAACCTCCTCGGCGGTGCCGCTTCTGCCTGCGGGAGTATTAAGCCCTCCCTGATATTCGGCTTCTGTCTGTGAAGCTGTCTGAATCCAGCCGGGCAGCACATTGTTTATAGAAATATTGTCCTTTGCCGTTTCTATGGCTATCGACCTGCTCATACCTGTTACTGCCGATTTGGCGGCGCTGTAGGATGCCTCGCCGGGATTGCTTACGACAGGCCCTGTGACCGATGAGGTGTTTACAATGCGGCCGTAGCGGTTTTTTATCATATGAGGCAGCACCTGCCGCGTTACATTAAAAGGTATATTGAGATTCCTTGCAATATCATTATCCCATGCCTCATATGACAGCTCTGCAAACGCAGTGAAATCCTCTTCTGCCACTCCTGTCTGCACCATGCCGGCATTGTTGACAAGCACATCTATCCTGCCGGCTTCTGATATAATGTCTGAAACAAGGTCTTTTACCTGTTCTCTGTCCATAAGATCTGCAATGCAGCCCTTTGCGTTTATCCCAAGGCTCTTTAGCTCTGACTCTCTTTTGTATATGCGCTCTGTTGTTGATACGATATATACCCTGGCGCCAAGCTCTCCGAGGATTCGGGCAGTGGCAAAGCCTATGCCGTTTTCGCTGCCTGCACCTGTGACGAGGCATATTCTGTTTTCAAATGTTATAAATTTATTCATAAAGTTATCCTCCTGCCGATAAGTATATTTTACCTGAAAAAGGTGTTTAGTCAAGAAAAGTCAAAAGGGAAAAAATGTAATATAAATTGTGTATAAACATTAAAAAAACCGAAAATATATATTGAAAAGAAATAAAAAAATATTTTTTATTTTGTGACTGATGCGTTCGGAATTTCATATTAATTTGTTTTCAAAGCAAATAAGTTAGAAAACGGTGAGAAAAAGCACCGGATTAAGGAGTGAAAACGCATAAGTTTGTTATTTTTGAGTGGATTTTGTATATTGTATTAAGTAAGGTACAATATTGACAGATTGTATTATAACTGATACAATATTTTGTACTATATCAATACAAAAGCTAAGAATTTGTTAAAACAATTATTTATCTGGAGGATTAATTTATTATGGCCAATCGCAGAATGAAAACTATGGACGGAAATACGGCTGCGGCGCATGTTGCATATGCGTTTACAGACGTAGCTGCTATTTACCCGATTACACCGTCTTCTCCAATGGCTGAGTCTGTTGATGAATGGGCGGCATATGGCAAGAAGAACATTTTCGGTCAGACTGTTAAAATCGCAGAGATGCAGTCTGAAGCAGGCGCAGCGGGAACAGTGCACGGCGCACTTTCAGCGGGAGCACTGACTACTACTTTCACATCATCACAGGGACTTCTGCTGATGATACCTAATATGTACAAAATAGCAGGTGAATTACTGCCGGGTGTTCTGCACGTTGCAGCGAGAACGGTATCGACACACGCTCTTTGCATATTCGGAGATCACTCAGATGTAATGGCGTGCAGACAGACAGGTTTTGCCATGCTGGCATCAAGCTCTGTTCAGGAGGTAATGGATCTTGGCGCTATTTCGCATCTTGCCTCCATCAAATCAAGAGTGCCTTTTGTACACTTCTTTGACGGCTTCAGGACATCTCACGAAATACAGAAAATAGAGGTGCTTGATTACGACGACCTGAGAAAAATGGTAGACAAAGATGCGGTTGCAGAGTTCAGAGCAAGAGCATTAAACCCTGCACACCCTGTAATCAGAGGTACTGCACAGAATCCGGACATCTTTTTCCAGGCAAGAGAATCTGCAAACAAGTTTTATGATGCAGTGCCTGAGGTTGTAATCGAATACATGAACAAGATGGGTGAGCTTACAGGCAGGAAATACAAGCCTTTTGATTATGTGGGCGCACCTGATGCAGAGAATGTAATCGTTGCAATGGGTTCGGTGTGCGAAACAATCGAAGAGACAATGAACAAACTCATATCAGAGGGTCACAGAGTCGGTCTTATCAAGGTAAGACTTTACAGACCTTTTGTTAAGGAATATTTCCTCGATGTACTGCCTAGAACAGTTGAGAGAATCGCGGTACTTGACAGAACAAAAGAACCGGGCGCACTGGGAGAGCCTTTATATCAGGATGTAAGAACAGCTCTTTACGGCGAGAAAAACGCTCCTGAGGTATACGGCGGCAGATACGGCCTCGGCTCCAAGGACACAACTCCGGGCATGATTCATTCGATATTTGACAACCTGTATCACAAGAGACCTAAGAACAACTTTACGGTAGGTATCGAAGATGACGTTACAGGCCACTCGCTTCCGTTTACCGAAGGTATCGCAAGAGAGCCTGAAGGCACTATCAAGTGCAAGTTCTGGGGACTTGGATCAGACGGCACGGTAGGCGCAAACAAAACAGCAATCAAAATCATAGGAGACAAGACTGATCTTTATGCACAGGGGTATTTCTCATACGACTCCAAGAAATCAGGCGGAGTTACAATCTCGCATCTGAGATTCGGTGAGCATCCTATTCAGTCAACCTACCTGATAAATCACGCTGACTTTGTAGCCTGTCACAATCAGGCATACCTGAGACAGTACGATATGCTCAAGGATCTCCGCAAGGGCGGCACATTCCTGCTCAACTGTCTGTGGACTCCTGAGGAAATCGAAAACCATCTTCCTGCAAAGGTCAAGAGAGATCTTGCAAGGAAAAACATAAACTTCTACATCATCGACGGCTGGAAGATCGCATCTGAAATCGGCCTCGGCGGCAGAATCAATATGATAATGCAGGCTGCATTCTTCAAGCTTTCGGAGGTTATGCCTTTAGATGATGCAATCAGATATCTCAAAGAAGGTATCGAAAAAACCTACAAGAAAAAAGGCCAGAAGATAGTGGATATGAACTGCGCCGCTGTAGACAAGGGCATTACTGCTATCCACAAGATTGAAATTCCTGAGGACTGGGCTGATGTTCAGAACCCTAAGGAAAAATACGAAGAGCTTCCTGAATTCATAGAAGAAATTCTTATCCCTATGAACCATCAGGAGGGTGATGATCTTCCTGTAAGTGCATTCTCAGGCAGAGAAGACGGTACATTCCCGTCAGGCACAAGCGCATACGAAAAACGCGGTGTTGCAATTATGCTTCCTGAATGGAAATCAGAAAACTGCATACAGTGCAACCAGTGCTCATTTGTATGTCCTCATGCTGCAATCAGACCTGTACTTCTTACAGAAGAAGAAAAAGCAAAAGCACCTCATTCATTCAAGACAATACCTGCCATCGGCAAGGAACTCAAGGGACATCACTACAGAATGCAGGTTTCGGCTCTTGACTGCCTGGGCTGCGGCAACTGCGCGGATATATGTCCTGCCAAGGAAAAGGCTCTCGTAATGAAGCCTTACGCAGAGGAGGTTCAGGAGGCTGACGACTGGGCTTATGCAATGAGTGTTCCCCGCAAGGACAGCCTTGTTGACACACATACAGTTAAGGGAAGCCAGTTTGCAAAACCTTACATCGAATTTTCAGGTGCATGCGCAGGCTGCGGAGAAACTCCGTATATCAAGCTTGTAACTCAGCTTTTCGGTGACAGAATGATGATTGCAAACGCAACAGGCTGCTCATCAATATGGGGCGCTTCGGCACCTTCAATGCCTTACTGCACTGACGAAAACGGCAGAGGACCTGCATGGTCAAACTCGCTGTTTGAAGACAACGCCGAATTCGGATACGGACTGTTCCTTGCTCAGAAGCAGATGAGAGAAAAAATCGAACACGATATGAGAGCGCTGCTTCAGCTTGACGTTGACGAATCACTCAGAGAAGCTATCGTTGAATGGCTCGACAATATGAATGACGGTTCGGTATCAAGAGAAAAGAGCGATGCCGTACTCAGAGAAATCGAAGAACTCAACACAAATGACGATATAATAATCAGACTTTGCCAGCGTATTGCAGAGAACAGGGATTATCTTGTGAAGAAATCCGTATGGGCTCTGGGCGGCGACGGATGGGCCTACGATATAGGCTACGGCGGACTTGACCATGTTCTGGCTTCGGGCGAAAACATCAATGTTCTTGTATTTGATACAGAAGTATATTCAAATACAGGCGGTCAGGCTTCAAAGTCAACCCCTACGGCAGCTATTGCCAAGTTTGCGGCTTCCGGCAAAAAAATACGCAAAAAAGACCTGGGCAAGCAGGCAATGTCATACGGCTATGTATATGTTGCACAGGTTGGAATGGGCGCAGACAAGAATCAGCTTATGAAGGCTATCACAGAGGCCGAAAGCTACGACGGACCTTCGCTGATAATCTGCTACGCACCTTGCATCAACCACGGTCTTTCAAAGGGCATGGGCAAATCACAGGAAAACATCAAAGATGCTGTTGACTGCGGTTACTGGCAGCTTTACAGATACAATCCTGTGCTCAAAGAAAAAGGTGAAAATCCGTTTATCCTTGATTCAAAAGAACCAAACGGCAAGTTCAGAGAATTTATTATGGGACAGACAAGATATTCATCACTTGCCAAGGAATTCCCTCAGGTTGCCGACAAGCTGTTTGAACTGACAGAAAAACAGGCGATGGAGAGATACGAAAGCTACAAAAAGCTTTCAGAAATGAAATAAACATTTTTGACATACTGAAGGGACTTTCGCTGATGCGAAAGTCCCCGAATCTGTTTTTGTGCTATTTGTCTGCCAGATGATTTTTGATTGCATCAAATGTCTCATCGCTGATATCGTGCTCCATTTTGCAGGCGTCCTCGGCCGCTGTTTTCTCATCTACTCCGAGAGCTGTAAGGAACTTAGTGAGCAGAGTGTGTCGTTCGTAGATTTTCTCTGCTATTTCAAGGCCTGAGGCGGTAAGAGTGATATATCCGTCTCTGTCAACGATGATATACTCGCCCTCTTTGAGAAGTCTGACCGCGCGGCTTATGCTGGGTTTTGAAAAACCCATATATTCTGCAACGTCAAGAGATCTGACATCTCCTGTCTGTTTTGAAAGTATGTAAATTGTTTCAAGATACATCTCGCCGGATTCGTGTAAATGCATATTGAGACCTCCAATCTGATAAGTACAGAAATATTTTACCATGGTAAATTGTAAAAAGCAAGAAAACAGCGCAGAGGACACTGCTTTTTTGTTGTTTTTTGCCGCTTTTATATTGAACAGAAAAAATGAATGTTGTATAATATAGGTTAATATTTTTTAAGAATTTTAATTTTAGATATACAACACAAAGGAGAAGCTTATGGCGCAGTATATAAACGAACCATCCAGAACCTTCAATGAATTTCTGCTTATTCCGGGCTATTCTTCAAAGGAATGCAGAGTAGAAAACGTAAGCCTTGAAACACCTGTTGTCAAATTCAAAAAAGGTGAAAAACCGGCACTTGTTATGAATATACCTCTTACCTCTGCTGTAATGCAGGCCGTTTCAGATGACGGCATGGCGATAGCTCTTGCAAAGGAGGGCGGCATCTCCTTTATATTCGGCTCACAGTCGGTTGAGAGCCAGGCTACAATGGTAAGCAGAGTCAAAAACCACAAGGCGGGATTTGTTACAAGCGATTCAAATTTAAGACCTGACCAGACCCTGAGAGATGTTCTGGAGCTCAAAGAGCGCATGGGCCATTCAACCATAGCGATTACAGATGACGGTACTGCGGACGGCAGGATACTGGGCATTGTAACCAGCAGAGATTACCGCATCAGCAGGATGAATATGGATGACAGAATAGAAACCTTTATGACTCCGTTTTCTGAGCTTGTATATGCGCACGAAGGCATTACTCTTTCGGAAGCAAACGATATGTTGTGGGATCACAAGCTCAATGCACTCCCTATTATAGACAAAAATCAGAGACTTGCATATTTCGTATTCCGCAAGGACTATGATTCTCACAAAAACAATCCTAACGAGCTGCTTGACGACCACAAGAGATATGTTGTGGGAGCAGGTATCAATACCAGAGATTATGAGCAGAGAGTTCCGGCCCTTGTAGAGGCGGGAGCCGATATCCTGTGCATAGACTCCTCCGAAGGCTATTCTGAATGGCAGTCAGACACAATCAAATATATCAGAGACAGATACGGCGATACGGTTAAAGTCGGAGCAGGCAACGTTGTTGACGCTGCGGGCTTCAGATATCTGGCGGAGGCAGGCGCTGACTTTGTCAAAATCGGTATCGGCGGCGGTTCTATCTGTATTACAAGAGAACAAAAGGGCATAGGCAGGGGACAGGCCTCTGCGGTAATAGAGGTTGCGCAGGCCAGAAAAGAATACTTTGAAGAAACAGGCATATATGTACCGATATGCTCTGACGGAGGCATAGTATATGATTATCATATGACACTTGCGCTTGCAATGGGAGCGGATTTCCTGATGCTCGGCAGGTACTTCTCAAGATTTGACGAGTCACCTACAGCCAAGCTTAATATAAACGGGAATTATGTCAAGGAATACTGGGGTGAAGGCTCCAACAGGGCGAGAAACTGGCAGAGATACGATCTCGGCGGAGATGCAAGAATGAAATTTGAAGAGGGCGTTGACTCATATGTTCCTTATGCCGGCTCACTTCACGACAATGTAAACGTGTCACTGACAAAGGTTAAATCAACAATGTGCAACTGCGGTGCGCTTACAATCAGAGAATTGCAGGATAAGGCAAAGCTGACGATAGTATCGGCAACCTCAATAGTTGAGGGAGGCTCCCACGATGTAATTCTAAAAGATACTTCAAACAATGTAATCAAATAATAGGAGGAATAGATTTATGGCAATCTCAAAAGAAAACTTACGTCCGGAAACACTGAAAAGAATTACAACTCCTGCTCTTGCTCAGAAATTTATAGATGAGCAGATAGCAGAAATCAAGGCACAGGTGGGAGACAAAAAGGTGCTGCTTGCACTGTCAGGCGGTGTAGATTCATCAGTAGTTGCAGCGCTTCTCATAAAAGCAATAGGCAGTCAGCTTGTATGCGTACACGTTAATCACGGACTGCTCCGCAAAGGAGAACCCGAACAGGTTATACAGGTATTCAAAAATGAACTCGGCGCAAATCTTGTTTATGTTGATGCAGTTGACAGATTTTTAGACAAGCTCGCAGGTGTTGACGAACCTGAACGCAAGAGAAAAATCATAGGTGATGAGTTCATCAGAGTGTTTGAAGAAGAAGCAAGAAAGCTTGACGGTATAGAATTCCTGGGACAGGGCACAATTTACCCTGACATCTTAGAGTCAGACGGAGTCAAGGCTCATCACAATGTGGGAGGGCTTCCTGAAGATCTGCAGTTTGAGCTGGTTGAACCTGTAAAATTTTTATACAAGGACGAGGTCAGAGTTGTGGGCAAGCAGCTTGGACTTCCTGACAATATGGTATACAGACAGCCGTTCCCGGGTCCGGGACTTGGAGTAAGATGCACAGGCGCTATCACAAGAGACAGACTTGAAGCTGTAAGAGAAGCCGATGCTATCGTAAGAGAGGAAATAGGCAAGCTCAATCCTGCGCCATGGCAGTATTTTGTTGCAATTCCTGATCTTAAATCGACAGGAATTAAAGACGGCAAGAGATATATGGGCTGGGCAGTGGTTATTCGTGCCATAGATACAGTTGATGCCGTAACAGCCAGGGCTGTTGAGATTCCCTTCAGCGTACTGGCTGTAATTCGTGACAGAATTATTGCTGAGGTTGATGGAGTTAACAGAGTGCTCTGGGATATTTCAGACAAGCCTGTATCGACAATTGAATGGGAATAAAGGGAGGGGAGTCCGAAAACCTTGCAGATAAAGGCTTTTGGGCTCTTTTGACAATAATTGTGATGCTGAAACCAGATAACAAAAAAGAAGCATCCGAAAAACAGCTAAGCGATTTGAGGTAGATGTTATGAGAGAAAATATAATAGTTTTGGATTTCGGAGGACAGTATAATCAGCTGATTGCCCGCCGTATTCGTGAATGTAATGTATATTGCGAAGTCCATCCTTACACGATTTCGATGGATGAACTGAAAGCGTTGGCTCCGTCTGGAATTATTCTGACGGGAGGGCCTAACAGTGTGTATGGCGAAGATTCGCCGCAGTGCAGTACTGAGCTTTTTAAGCTTGGAATTCCTATAATGGGCATTTGTTATGGTGCACAGCTTCTTGCTCATCAGCTCGGAGGCAGGGTTGCAACTGCGCCGGTAAGTGAATATGGCAGAACCGAGGTTACTGTTGATGACCGCAGCGGTCTGCTTGCAGATCTTGGTGTGGGCGGCCCGGAAACAACAGGCTGCGGGACGGTAGGCAATACGATTATGTGGATGAGCCACACAGACTATATTGAAACAGTTCCTCAGGGCTTCAAAGTGACGGCTCATACGCCGGTATGTCCGGTGGCTGCAATGGAAAACGCGGAGGCAGGTTTCTATGCGACACAGTTCCATCCGGAGGTTATGCACTCCATAGAAGGATTTAAGATATTACAGAACTTCGTTTTTAAGGTTTGCGGATGCAAAGGCGACTGGAAGATGGATAGCTTTGTCGAAACTGCTATTCGTGAAATCCGCAAAAAAGTCGGTAACGGCAAGGTGCTTTGCGCACTTTCCGGGGGTGTGGATTCTTCGGTTGCGGCTGTGCTGCTGTCAAAGGCTGTCGGCAGGCAGCTTACCTGTGTTTTTGTTGACCACGGACTTCTGCGCAAAAACGAGGGAGATGAGGTTGAGGCTGTCTTTGGTCCGAGCGGTCCGTATGATTTGAATTTTATTCGCGTGAATGCGCAGGAACGGTTTTATTCTAAGCTTGCCGGTGTGACCGAGCCGGAAGCGAAGCGCAAAATCATCGGGGAGGAGTTCATCCGCGTATTTGAAGAGGAAGCAAAGAAAATCGGAGCCGTTGATTTCCTGGTTCAAGGCACCATCTATCCGGATGTAATCGAGTCCGGTTTGGGCAAATCTGCAGTAATTAAGTCACATCACAATGTGGGCGGATTGCCGGATTATGTTGATTTCAAAGAAATTATCGAGCCGCTTCGTATGCTGTTCAAGGATGAAGTGCGCCGCGCCGGTCTGGAATTGGGGATTCCCGATTATCTGGTATTCCGTCAGCCGTTCCCTGGACCGGGGCTTGGAATACGCATCATCGGAGAAGTTACTGCCGAAAAGGTAAAAATTGTGCAGGATGCTGACTATATTTATCGTGAAGAAATTGCGCGCGCCGTTAGCGAAGGACAGATTCCAAAGTTCGGACAGCCGGGCGCTTTGGGTCAGTACTTTGCGGCGCTTACCAACATTCGATCTGTAGGTGTTATGGGTGATTTCAGAACCTATGACTATGCGATTGCGCTTCGTGCCGTTACGACCAGTGACTTTATGACTGCCGAAGTAGCACACCTGCCTTGGGAGCTGATTGACCGCGTTACCACTCGCATTGTCAATGAGGTTGACTGTGTCAATCGCGTTATGTATGACTGCACCGGTAAGCCGCCGGGAACGATTGAGTGGGAGTAATTTCACATCCCTGAAAAAGCCTTATTTTGATGGGCTTTTGCCAATTATAAATGCTTTTTGGCAACAAAATGGCAACATAATTTGAATTATTGTAAAAGTAAAGAGCTAACTGATTTTCTGAGAAGTCAGTTAGCTCTTTTTATTTGTCTATGTATTGCAGACAATTACCAATTTATAAAATCAAATGCAAGATTGCCTAGTTTTGATAACTCCATGTCAAGCGGTTTCGATTTTAATAGACTAGAGATTTTATCTTGACATTTCTGATACTCTTGAGCAGTAAGTTTGCTCCATACTACTCTCTTAACGGAAGCCTCTTTAAGGATAATACTGTCAAGAGGACAATCACACAACGAAAAATCTGGAACAGAATGCTCAATAAAAATAAGATCACTGAAAACATATAAATACTTAAATGTCATATTTATTAACTTCTGGGCAAGACCATACCCTGTTACATATTTGTTTCTGCTTCCAATTATATCTTTGCAAAATAGTAATGAGGTCTTTTGTATCAAGTCTCTTGAAAAGACATAATCACATTGTTTTATTGCTTCATTTGTAGCACAACATATTTCCTCTCGCGTATGCAAAAATGAGGCACTATAGTAGCGTCCAGCTGTCATCATGTCCTTATATGCCAAATCAACGCATTTTGCTTGCACCTCATTAGGGTTGTTCTTATTTGTTGATTGTCCCAATACAGAGGATTCCAAAAAAGATTTTTTCCAGTCTGTCATAAATTCCCTTATTTAATCGTTCTTCAACCTATCCTTAAACGCTTCAACCATAGCGTCACTGAAATTCTGTGACGGCA
>CAVDMD010000074.1:0-11504 GCA_963609975.1 bacterium
TTTTTTACTATTTCCTTAATCTGTGCATTTAGCTCTACTATGTCAATCTTCTCTCATATACCTTGTTTACTTCTGTTTTGCCGACAGTGCCAAGATTCATAGATGCAACACCATTAATAAGTTTAACCGGTTTTTCATTTTTTTGCTACTGTTGCACCTATTTTGTTGCTGTTTACATCAAAGTCATCAAACAGTCCCGCCATATCATTTTCTGATGCTGTACCTTTTGCTGAATTTTCTATGCCGTTAAAAACAGCTTCTAAAGTCATATTGAGATTTTCATCATCTGCGGCTTTTTCTTTGACATTCCAGAACAGATGTGAAATTCTCTGAAATGTACCTGTAAAAAAGCATTCCAAGAACATACTGCTTGAAATCCCAGCCGTCAACGCTTCCTCTGAGATCATCTGCAATGCTCCATATTGTGCGATGCAGTTCTGCTCTTTCCTGTTCCTTTTTAATATCTGCCATTTTAATTCCTTTCACCTGCTGTCCTTCGTAACCATTGCACTATCGCTTCTCTTGTCTCTGCAATTGCTGAAAGCTGCTTTTCTGTATTTACACTATTATATACCACATACAATCTTTATGGCAAATCAAACTTACTATTTGAATCTGCTGTTTTTTTCTGCTGGCTCAAATGCAAATTCTTTGCATACAGCACAAGAAATGCTGCATTAAAGCGAAATGCAACATCTTTAAGTTATACTGTATCAGGTATTATTCTGTTTTCGTCATTTTGTTCGTAAAAGCGGGCACCGCATCTGCAGCACCCGCATTTTTATCAGTTAACTGCTTCTCCGTTTACATACAGAGTATAGCCGTTAAAATCTATATTGCTGTTGGTCGCATCATCATTATCAAGTGAACTTACATAACAGTCGCCTGTCAGCTTTATCCTGGAGCTTTTGTCAAGCGTAAGAGTGATACTCTCTGCACTGTTGTCCCCGTTTATAGTGCCGGTATATGATGAGCCGGACTTCATAATCATTTTGAGCGTTGAAATGGAGTCTACAACTATATCCCCTGTCGCTTTCTGCTTGGTCATAGTAAGGGTTACATCACCGCCGTTTTCACCTGAATTGCCCCACGAGTCTTTTTGCACTCTCAGGAAGCAGCCTGACGAATCATTGTTTACTATCGTATTGTTCTCAAGAGTTATGGCTGCTGTTGTATTTGTAACATACAGCGTATCTCCCTTGTTTGTGGTGATTTTGCTGTCCTTTGCCGTAAACTCTGCATTTCCCTCTGCCGCATCTCCACTCATGGACTGATAAAGGAATATATTTTTATAGGTTGTGGATTTGCCGTTAAGCTTGCTGTTGGTATCGGTCAGCGTACAGTTATCTATTGAAACCGAGTTATTACCCTCAATTACAATTCCCTCTGAGGCTTCTGATACAAGATCCGCATCGCTCACCTTTATCTGTGCCGTTGAATATATGGCAGGGGAGCCCTGTCCCGTAGTCGTATATGTGCCGCCTGAAACAGTCATATTTCCGCCGCCTCTGTCACTTCTTATGGCAGCGCTTGAAGTGCCTGCCGTATTGACTGTCAGATTATAGGCTTTCATAATTCCGCCGCCTGTTGTCATAATTCCGCCGGAATTGTCCTTGGTGGTGGTGATTTCAGTATCTTTTACCGTAACTGTTGTGCCGTCGGAGGAGGAATTGCCCGTAGTTGCGGATCCTCCGTAGCTGAATATCCCGTTGGCCCCTGTCGCATCGGTATTTATGACTGCATCTTTGACGGTGAGGTTGGCTCCGCCTCTTGCAATTATGGCTGAGTTGGTGCCGTAAAAGCTGGTGGCGTCTCCGCCGTCCGAATCACCGCTTTTGTTCACTGTAATACCCGACAAGGTCACATCAATATCACCATTTGCCGATATTGCGTTTTCGTCCGCATTTTCGGAGGTGAATGTGCCCTCTGTTATGGTTTCATCCTCTGTAATATCCCTGACCGCGGAATACGTCACATCGCTGCTTGCCCCGCCTCCCGGAGCCTGCATCTGCTGAGAGCCGGTGTCTGCCGCAAGGCTTTCTGTCACTGCACCTGCTCCGAAGCTGAAGCCTCCTGCCAGAATTACTGCTGCCAGTACGCAGATTGCCGCTTTTTTGCCGCTGAAGGTTTCGTCAAAGGTTTTTCTGCCTGCGCCTGTCATAATGAGGTACATAAGGGCAAGTATAAGGATAAGTCCCTCTGCGCCAAACAGAGCATAATATTTTACCTCCAGCGTCTGATTCTGCGAGCTGCTCATATCAGGCGCCGCTCCGTTCTGTCCGCTGTCGCTCTGATTGTTTTCAGAAGGCTGCATACTGCTGTCTGTATTCTGGCTGCCATCTGCTTCCTCTGAATTTTCACCGGACCGGCTGCTGCTGTTTTCGCTGTCATCGCCGTCCGGCTTCTCAGGCGGCTGCTGCATATCGCTGTCTGACTGGCTGTCACTGCTTCCGTCCGGTTTTTCCGGCGGCTGTCCGCTGCTGTCGCCTGTGCTGTTATCGCCGTCAGGCTTCTCAGGCGGCTGCCCGCTGTCTGTGCTTTTGTCTGTACTGCTGTCCGTGCTGCTGTCCGTACCGCCGCTGCTGTCAGGAGGCGCATTATTGCTCTCTCCCTGCATCATCTGTCCGCCTGATGACTGTGTCAGAGCCGCACTGTGATCTGCCGCATACACAGCTGTAAACACAGAGGCTGCGCACATCAGCACCACTATTCCTATGGCTATTGTGTTTTTTAAGCTTCTTTTCATACAGTCCTCCTTTGCCTCTCCGGAATTATCTTATGACTAAATATTACCAGCCAAAAGTGTTGTCAAGATGTTCTGTTTATGAATTGTTTATACTTTTTATTTACAAAAAATCCGGTCTGTATTCACATTGCAGACACAAACCGGATTGTTTTATGCTACTGCTTATTTGCAGAAATATTCAATCGCCTCTACATAACCGTCAAAGCCCATGCCGCAGATGGTCTTCTCCGCTGCAAGGGAAATATATGAATGTTTTCGGAATTCCTCCCTGCTGTTTATATCCGACAGATGCACCTCTACTGTCCGGAGGCCTGTTGCCTTGATGGCATCAAGTATTGCAATGCTGGTGTGAGTATAGGCCGCAGGGTTTATTATTATACCGTCTGCGGTGCCGTAGGCCTGCTGTATTTTGTCCACTATAAAGCCTTCGGTGTTGGACTGGTAAATCTCCACCTCTATGCCCTTTTGCGCACAGGTTTTCTGTATAAGGTGCACAAGTTCCTCATATGTATTTCTGCCGTATATGTCAGGCTCTCTTATGCCCAGCATATTCAGGTTCGGTCCGTTTATGACAAGAAGCTTCATCGTATTTCCCTCCCGTATCCCAGCAGCTTTGCTATGGCTGCTGCTGTTTCTTTAATTCCGGTGTTTTCAACCTCGAAATCACTCCAGCTCTCATAGGCCGCCCTGCGCTGTCTGAAAAGCTCCTCTGCCCTGTTTGACGCAGATATCGGTCTTCCCTCCGAGCTTAAATCATCAAGGCTTCTTCTGATATATACTATCCTGCCGTTCTGCCTGAGCAGGTCAAGGTTTTCATGCCGGGTTACAACACCGCCGCCTGTTGCAATCACGCAGCCTGTACGGCTTCCTTCCGTCTTTGCAATGTCTGTTTCCACTCTGCGAAAATATTCTTCTCCGTCGCTTACAATTATATCTTCCGCGCTTCTTCCGGTTTTCTCTATTATTTTAATATCACTGTCGGAAAAGCTCTTGCCTGTCAGCTCTGCAAGCGCTTCGCCTATTGAGGATTTGCCGCAGCCGGGCATACCTATCAGGATTATGTTTTCAACTTTTCTCAGAATGCTCATGTATTCTGTTTCTATACGCTCATCTGATATTCTGCTTCCGGCAAACAGCTCGCAGGCTGCCGCCGCCTGTGCCACAAGCATCCGAAGTCCGCCCTCTGCACGTATTCCGGCGTTTTGGGCATCCATTACAAGCTTTGTTTTTAGCGGGTTGTATATCAGATCTATAACTCCTCTGCAGTTTTTGAACCTGTTTATATCTATGACCGCTCTGCCGTTATCCGGATACATACCCACCGGGGTTGTATTTATGATAAATCCTGCATCATAATGCATTGAAATATTTTCGTAGCTGTTTTCGCCTTTTCTTGATATCGTTACAACCTCTGCTGCGCCCCTGTCTTTTGCAAGCTGTCTTGCAGTGCCCGAAACGCCTCCGTTTCCCAGTATCAGCACCTTGGCGCCCGAAAGGTCAAAGCCTGCCGATCTGATAAGGTAGTCAAGTCCGTAATAGTCGGTGTTGTGCCCTGCAAAGCTGCCGTCTTTATTTCTTACTATTGTGTTTACACTGCCTGTTTTTTGCGCCGCTTCCGATAAAGATGCGCAGTATTTTATTACTTCTTTTTTGTATGGGATAGTAACATTAAAGCCCTGAAGGTCTGTGTTTCCAAAAAAGCCCTTGAGCATTTCAGGCTCCACTTCAAACAGCTCGTATGCGTACCCGCCGAGTTTTTTGTGTATTTCAGGCGAAAAGCTGTGTCCCAGCGTCCTGCCCAAAAGCCCGTATTCCACCCTGTGTTCCTCCTGAAATTTTCGGCTCTGCGCCATTATTTCTCTGAACACATCGGCTATATATCCGTATGAGGCTTCGTCTGTCCGGCTTTTGAGAGCTTCAAGCTTGCTGTTTTCTCTTGAGGCATCAAGAACAGGTTTTCCCATCGCCTGCTTGCAGAGTCCTATGTTTCTCACCGTCTGAAGCCTCTGCTCGAGAAGCTTTGTTATCTGCCTGTCTATCGTATCTATTTCTGCTCTGTAATCATCTAATTTCATATTTCAGTCCTCCAAGAAATGCATCATACACAGCTATTGCAGCTGCAGCCTCAATACATGGCACCGCCCTGGGCACTATGCAGGGATCGTGTCTGCCCCTGACTCTGAGTCTGACGTTTTCAAGACCTGACATACTGACGCTGTCCTGCTCTTTTGAAATAGACGGCGTCGGCTTCATAGCCGCAGAAAACACCACAGGCATTCCCGATGAAATGCCTCCTAATATTCCGCCATGGTTGTTTGTCCTGCATCTTATTTCTCCGTCCTCTGCATAAAACGGGTCGTTGTTCTCAGAGCCTCTCATCCGGCATACCTCAAAACCGCAGCCAAACTCTATGCCCTTAACCGCAGGGACTGCAAAAACCGCCTGTGAAATTCTGTTTTCGAGTCCTCCGAACATCGGATCGCCTATTCCTGCCGGAAGTCCTGTTATCATACATTCGATACTGCCGCCTATTGAATCGCCGCAGGATTTGACGCTCTGTATGAGCTCTCTCATTTTAACTCCCGCCTCTTCGTCTATAACAGGGAAAGTGTTTCCAACCTTTGCAAGCTCCTCAGAACCGCCGCAGGAGTTAAAGGAAGTATCCCCGATTGTCCCTATGCTTTTGATATGCGCGCCAATCTGTATGCCTCTGCGTGAAAGAATCTGCATGAATATGCCTCCTGCAATACAAAGAGGCGCTGTCAGTCTGGCGCTGAAATGACCGCCGCCTGCAGTATCCTCATATCCGTGAAATTTGGCTCTTGCGGCAAAGTCGGCATGGCCAGGTCTTGGGATATCCCTCATATCGCTGTAATCACCGGATCTGGTGTCTGTGTTGTATATAACTGCGGCAAAAGGTGCTCCGCAGGTTGTATCGCCTGTAAGACCTGACAGTATCTCAGGTCTGTCCGCTTCTTTTCTCGGCGTCGAATAATCGTTTCTGCCCGGCGCTCTCCTGTCAAGAAATTCCTGAAGCTTCTCCATGTCTATTTTTTCACCTGCAGGAATGCCGTCTATGACAACACCTGTTCCTTTTGAGTGAGACTGTCCGAAAACAGATATTTTTATGTTCTCTCCAAATACCGAAGCCACCTTAAAACTCCTTTCGTTATAAGCGCAATACTAATCTATATCTATCACTCCGCCAAGGGCGCAGTAATCTCTGTAAAATCCGGGATAGGACTTGTTTACTGCCTCTGCTCCCGAAATTGCTATCTCACCGCTGCTGATGCACGCAGCTGCCGCAGCCATCATGGCTATTCTGTGGTCGCCAAAGGAGTCTGCATCGCCTCCTCTGATGCTGCCGGTGCCGTTTATGGCAAGCCCGTCCGAAAGCTCTGATATATCCGCTCCAAGCGCTGCAAGCACTGTGCTTACGGATCTGAGCCTGTCGCTTTCTTTGAGTCTGAGTCTGCCTGCGTTTTTTATTATTGTCTGCCCGTCTGCCGATACTGCAGCTGCCGCAAGCGCGGGAACAAGATCGGGAATTTCAGAAGCATCTATAACCGCGCCTCTCAGTCTGCCCTGTGCTGCCGATATGCGCAGTGCCCCGTTCTCATAAATGACTCTGCCGCCCATACTCTCCAGCACCTCAAGTATCCTGCGGTCACCCTGTCTTGAATTCATGTCAAGACCGCTGCAGCCGATGCTGCCGCCTGTCATGGCGCTCATGCAGAGCCAGAACGCCGCATTTGACCAGTCTCCCTCGATATGATGCTCACCTGTCAGCCTGTAGTGCTGTCTGCCGGGTATGTCAAAACCCCTGCTGTCTGAAACAGCTTTAATTCCGGCCGCATCAAGAGCCTGCAGCGTCAGGTCTATATACGGCGAGGATTCAAGCCTGCCTGCTATATCAATGCGGCTGTCTTTATCTGCAAGCGGAAGCGCAAACAGAAGTCCTGTGATATACTGGGAAGAAATATTCCCCGGTATTGTATATGTGCCGCCTGTAAGATGGCCGCTTAAATGAAGAGGGTTCCGTCCCTGCGGTGACAGTCTGCAGCCATTTGAGATCATTTCCTCATAAAGCGGCGACAGAGGCCTGTCCGGGAGTCTGCCCTCCATATGAAATTCACATTCAAGCCCAAGCGCGCCCGCTATCGGAAGCAGAAATCTCAATGTGGAGCCGCTTTCGCCGCAGTAAAGCTGCTTCACTCTGTCCTCTGACCTGAGGGCTTCAAGGCACCTCTTTGTGGCCTCTATGTCTTCTGAAGTGTCATTGCATACAACAGTGCCGCTTCCCTCTGACAGAGCCTGTGCTATCATCATTCTGTGAGCCATGGATTTTGATGCAATGGCTCTCACCGTTCCCTCTCCTGCCGGTTTTTTAATAATTGCTTTCATATTTTATTCCTGCAGCGCCATATCAAGCAGGCTGCCCATTTCCTCAACAGTTATATTCTCTATATCACATCTGCCGGTATACTCCGGCAGTATCACGTTAATGGTGTTTCCTCTTACTTTTTTGTCTGAGCATATCATATCCATCAAAGCCTTATGGCTGTAGTCTGCCGAAACAGGAAGCCCCCGGTTCTCACATGCTCTGATAATATCCTCAAGACATTTGTCTGTGCATATGCCTTTTTTGACTGCTGCCTTTGTCATCATAACCATGCCTGCCGCAACAGCCTCACCATGCAGCAGCTTAAAATCCGATGCTTTTTCGACGGCGTGCCCTATGGTGTGCCCGAAGTTGAGAAGCTGTCTCTGCCCTGCTTCAAATTCATCTGCCTCAACTATATCTCTCTTGATTTTAACACAAATCTCTATAATTTCATCTATACCGGTATCAGGGTCGTTTATCATATCAAGCAGCGCAGGCTCTGCTATAACAGCGTATTTGATTATCTCCGCAAAGCCGCTTTTGTATTCTCTGCCGGGAAGTGTTGCAAAGGTATCCGTATCGCAGATGACAAGCTCCGGCTGATAAAACGAGCCTGCAAGGTTTTTGCCTGCGGGCAGATCTATTGCAGTCTTGCCTCCGACAGAGGAATCGACGGCTGCAAGCACAGATGTGGGAATCTGTACCAGATGAATACCTCTCAGGTATACGGAGGCCGCAAAGCCTGCCATATCTCCCGCAACACCGCCTCCAAGAGCCGCAATGACATCAGTTCTGTCAAGTTTTGATGCTGCAAGGAAATTCAGTATCTCTGCAAATGTATCTATATTCTTGTTTGACTCTCCCGCTTTGAATATATGTGTCACAACTCTGTATCCGGCGGCCTCAAGGCTCATTTTTAGCGGCTGCATATACAGTGAACCTGTATTGCTGTCAGCTATTATGGCTGCACAGTTTCCTCCTGCCGCCTGTTTTATGAGGCTTCCTGCACTGCCAAGCAGTCCGCCGCCTATCAGGATATCATATTTTTTTGAAGCATTTACTGTTACTTTTCTCATTTTCCGTCCGTTTCTTCTTTCTTTTTTCTACCGTCTGCAAGCAGCCTGTGCATAAGCTCATAATCCTCATCACACAGAGCCTGTCTGTATTCCTGCAGGTTGCCGATAAAGCAGTCCAGCTCGTTTATGAGGTTGTCGCGGTTGTCCATAAAAAGCTCGGTCCACATATCCTCATTGAGCCATGCAACTCTGGTCATGTCCCTGTAGCTTCCTGCCGAAAACCCCTTGTGGTATCCGGCATTCGGGCTTTTGATGTATGCGTTTGAAACTATGTGCGCCATCTGTGATGTGAATCCGATAATCCTGTCGTGTTTTTCGGCTGTAGTTACGGATATGCTGCCAAACTCTGCAGGCGCCAGAAGCTCCTTGACTCTGTTCAGAAGCTCAATATCATCAAATCTGCCCGGCACAATCACCATCGGAGCGCCTCTGAACAGAGCCTCTGTGCTGTATTTGTATCCCGAAAAATGTCTGCCTGCCATAGGATGTCCGCCGACATATGTAAAGCCGCATCTGTCTGCAATCCGGAAAGCCCTGTCACATACTGCGCGCTTGACGCCGCAGCAGTCTATAACCATTGCATCGGGATTTATATATTCTCCGTTTTTTTCAAGGTATTCCACCGCAGCCTCAGGATATACGGCAATCAGCAGCAGGTCACATTCGTGCAGATTCTTATGTGTGAGCTCTGCCTCTATATCCTCTGCCATTATTGCAAGCTGCGTTATTTTATCGTTTTTATCGGTGCCTAAAACTCTCCAGTTTTTTGTTTCTCTGTACGCCTTGACAAAAGAGCCTCCGATAAGCCCAAGGCCTACTACTCCCAATGTATTCATTTCAGTGCCTCTCTTACTTTTCTTACCTTTGCGGCTGTGGCTGCAAACTGCTTTGGTGTAAGTGACTGAGGCCCGTCGCACAGTGCTTCCGCAGGATTGTTGTGAACTTCAATCATAATACCGTCTGCTCCCGCTGCCGCCGCTGCAAGAGCCATAGGCTCAACCAGCCCCGCAATGCCTGTTGCATGGCTTGGGTCAACCACAATCGGAAGATGCGTGAGTTTTTTGAGCATAGGCACCGCTGAAAGATCGAGTGTGTTTCTGGTGTAGGTTTCAAAGGTTCTGATGCCTCTCTCACATAGTATAACATTTTCGTTGCCCTCTGACATTATATATTCCGCGCTCATAAGCAATTCTTTTAATGTATTTGCAAGACCTCTCTTCAGAAGTACAGGTTTGTCTGTCCTGCCCAGAGCCTTGAGCAGCTCGAAATTCTGCATATTGCGTGCTCCCACCTGTATCACATCAACTTCTTCAAACAGAGGCAGATGCTTTTCGTTCATTATTTCAGTAACTATAGGCATACCTGTGTCTTTTTTGGCCTCCAAAAGCAGCTCTATACCCTCTGCCTTCATGCCCTGAAAATCGTAAGGCGAGGTTCTCGGCTTGAATGCTCCGCCTCTGAGAAGCGATGCTCCCGAAGCCTTGATGCTTCTTGCCACTTCGAGTATCTGTGCCTCCGACTCTACAGAGCATGGGCCTGCTATGATTGCAAAATTTCCTCCTCCTATTTTAACTCCCGAAATATCTATCACCGAGTTTTCAGGGTGGAATTTGCGGTTGGCGCTTTTGAAAGGCTCGCTTATCCGCTTGACGCTTTCGACCATTTCAAGTGATTCAACAAGCTCCTCGTCTATTTTTGATGTATCTCCCACAAGCCCCAGCACTGTCTGAAACTCTCCCTCTGAAATATGGACTTTGAGCCCCTGTGATTCAAACCACTCTATAAGTTTGTCGCGCTGTTTTTTGGTTGTTTCCGCTTTTAGTACAGTTATCATTTTGTATCCTCCTCACACTGTTTCCGAATAGCTGCCCAGATATTCAAATACATCACAGGCTTTTTCAAGTTCTTCAAGTATCTCTATGAAATCCTTTGCATATACCGACATTTCAAAATCAAAATAGAATCTGAATTCAAATTCTCTGTCAGGTATAGGTCTGCTCTCCAGTTTTACAAGGTTGTATCCTGCATCTGATAATATATTCAGTATGTCGCACAGGCTTCCCGGCTTGTGCGGCAGTATTGCCGATATACTTGTTCTGTCCGCTCCCGGATATATCTCCGGATATTTGCTTATACATATAAATCTTGTATAGTTGTTCTCTGCGTTCTGTATTGTTGTTTCAAGTTCTCTAAGTCCGTAAAGAGCTGCGCATTTTGACGATGATATTGCCGCTATATCGTTTCTGTCCGACTCTGCCACCATCTTGGCAGCAGCCGCCGTATTGCTGCATACCGTAACCTTGACTCCTTTTAGCCTGTCAAGGAACTCACTGCACTGGGCAATTGCCTGTTCGTGAGAAAATATCTCCTTTATATCCTGCATATCTGTGCCTGCCTTTGCAACCAGATTGTGGTCTATCTTGATTCTCACGCTTCTTACAATATAGAATTTGTGGGCTTTCATCAGGTCATATATTCTGTTTACAGAACCGGCCGTACTGTTTTCGACAGGCAGTATGCCATAGTCGCAAAGCCCTTTTTCTATGGAGCCAAACACGCCCTCAAAGTTTGAAAAGTACATTATTCCGGGATATTTGAACAGTCTCTCCGCAGCTATCTGCGAATATGCTCCCTCTACTCCCTGACAGGCTACAGCCGCGTGCTGCGGAAATGTCTGCTCTGCATTTTCGGAAGCTTTTCTGATTATATCCCTAAGCTCATCTGTTTTGCCTGCCATAGCCTTTGCCGACAGCTTCCTGTCAAGTGAATTTCTCTGTCTGTACAGGCTCTCAATCTGTCTGTCAATCTCCTGTTTCTGTTCATATATGCTTTTCATTGTTTCCTCCGCAATACTCATTAAAGATTAAAAAAACGGTACCTGCCGCTGTGCAAATACCGTAAATATCCGTTGATACAGTTAATGTGACATATCATGACAATTTACAGCAGCACAATTTCCCAGCGCTAAAATAAAAGCTCTGGTAGCCAAAAAAGAAATATTCTTTTGTTATCATGCTGTTTTTAATAACATCGTTCATAATACACCTCAAAATCAAGTATACCTAATTATTGCACTTAAAAAGCGCTTTGTCAACACTAATTGTTGATTTTCACAAATTTTTTATATGTTTTTTGTAGTAATGCCCCACTTTTTTCAAAAAAGATAACCTGTCGACATATCCGGGTAGAACGCGCCCTATATGCGAGAATATGTGTAACAGAAATAAACAGACCTACTCTTCTGTCTGTCTGTCTGTCTGTCTGTCTGTCTGTCTGTCTGTCTGTCTGTCTGTCTGTC
>CAVDMD010000075.1:0-11390 GCA_963609975.1 bacterium
TGAAGCCCTAGCCCAATTTGTATGAACAAATTGCGGCAGGTCTCATGCAAGAGTTCTCCAGCTTTAGCTGGCTGTGTTATACATCGCTTCTGCCGCTATTGCGTCAATCAGCGTGTACAGACATTATACCATATTTTTGGCACAGTTGGTATGCAAAAAGTGTACTTTTGCATATTATGCGCAAGTACACCCGTATTGTCATCTGAGCTGCGGAAACCCCAGCTGTCTGAGAGCCTCAAACAAAATGATATTGACCGAGTTTGACAGATTAAGCGATCTTAATCTGGTATCCTCGCTCATCGGTATTCTGACGGCTCTTTCTCTGTTTGCATTTATGAAGTCCTTTGGCAGGCCTGCTGTCTCTCTGCCGAAAAGTATCATATCCTCATCATTAAACTGTACATCCGAGTATACGGTTTCACCCTTGGTTGTAGCAAGATACATGGTGCGGCCCGCATACTGCTCAAGAAACTGTTCAAGACTTTCGTGAACCTCCAGCCTGACATACGGCCAGTAATCAAGTCCGGCTCTTCTGACTGCCTTGTCATCTATAGAAAACCCCAGCGGCTTTACCAGATGCAGCACTGCACCTGTCGCTGCGCAGCTTCTGGCCACATTGCCTGTATTGGGCGGTATTTCAGGATTTACCATTACTATATGAATTGCCATTTTATCTCTCCAAATCTGTTACTTGATAATATAATAGCAGACCTTTGGCGCGGTATAAAGACTTTTTTGCAAGTTTCTAAAGACAAAACGCTTTTTTTGTTATATAATTGACTCATATTTGTTTACGTTCGGAGGACACATATGAAAAAAGTAAATATTGGATTACTGGGGCTTGGCAACATAGGCACAGGTTCCTACAAAGTGCTTGAAATGAACAGAGCACAGATTGAAAAAAACACAGGATGCGACATAAGAATCACTAAAATATTAGAGAGAGACACCACCAGAGAAAGAGGAATCAAGGTTTCCATGGATCAGTTCACACAGGATCCCGATGAAATTTTCAACGATCCCGATATAGATATAGTTATAGAGCTTCTGGGCGGTATCGAGCCTGCCTCAACGTTTATGCTTTCGGCATTAAACAGCGGCAAGCACGTTGTAACCGCAAACAAAGCAGCTGTTGCCGCAAATTATGACAGGCTTATGGCGGCAGCAGACAAGAACAATGTTGAGTTCAAGTTTGAGGCAAGTGTAGGCGGCGGCATCCCTATCCTGAATGCACTGACTACGGTTCTTGGCGCCAATGAATTCATAGAAATTCTCGGCATTCTGAACGGAACCACAAACTATATCCTGACTCAGATGACCGAATACGGCCTTAACTATGATACAGTATTAAAGGTGGCTCAGGAAAAGGGCTTTGCAGAGGCTGATCCTACCGCAGATGTCGAAGGTATCGATGTTGCAAACAAGCTTTCGATACTGATGGCTCTTGCCTTTGACAAATATGTTCCGCCTACTGAAATCCCGACCATAGGTATTACGGGCGTTACCATGGAAGCCATCGAAGCCGCCAAAAAAGACAACAGCAAAATCAAGCTGATTGCAAAGGCAAAGAAAACCGACAAGGGCATCGAATACAGCGTACAGCCTACAAAGCTTTCAAACGACCATCCTCTTGCATCGGTATCAAATGAGTTCAATGCAGTGTTTGTAACAGGCAATGCTGTCGGCGAGCTTATGTTTTACGGCAAGGGTGCAGGTCCGCTTCCTACTGGCAGTGCCGTTATGGGCGACATAATAGAAATAGCTAAGAGAATTTAGGACAGGAGGACAGACCGATGGCTACTTTATATGAGCAGTGGAAAGATTTAATCGAAAACCAGACAGAAGACACCTTTGAAGCCTTCTGGAAAGAATACAGTGAAACAGAAACAAGAATCTACAAAGATCTGCTTGCAAACCACACTGAGGTCACAAAGGGAACTTTCAAAGAGCTTGCCGAAAAATATGAGGCAGATCCTGTGATATTCATGGGATTTCTTGACGGTATAGATACAAGCCTCAAGGCCTCCGGTGATTTCAAGGCTTTTGACGAGAACTCCGAGATCGTTCTGGATATAGACTTTGAGAAGCTGTTTTACAATATGCTTGTCGCAGAGGCGCAGTACCTTTATACTCTTGAGGAATGGGAAAACGTACTCGACGAGGTAACAAGAATAGGCATACTGCAGGCATACAAAAAATCAAAAATAGTGGTAAGGGAACAGCCTAAGGTTGGAAGAAACGACCCCTGCCCCTGCGGCTCCGGCAAAAAATACAAAAAATGCTGCGGGGCTAGCAAATAGAGTATTATTAAAGCATAGCCGTGTAATCTGCGACTATGCTTTTATATTGCCTGTTATTCTTCTGTTTCTTCCTGCTCTTTTTCTATTCTTATGCCTATCTTGTCTATACGATGTTTTTCCATTGCAAGAATTTTGAACTCCGCTTTTATATTATCTGATGTAACAGTCGCTGTATCGCCTGTTTCGGGGATCCGGTCAAATATGGTCAGCACAAGCCCTGCCGCCGTATCACATTCGTCCGCAAGCTCAGGTTCAAATCCTATGAGCTCAATGGTTTCGTCAGCCGAAAGAGTCCCGTCTATAATAAATGTGTTCTCGGTTACAGGAACCACTTCCGAGCCTCTGCTCTGTATGTACTCATCATCACCGTTTCCGATTATTTCTTTCATAATGTCGGACGTGGTGACAATTCCTGCGGTTCCGCCGTACTCATCCACTACAAGAACAAACTTGGTGCCCTTGCCCTGCATTATCTGCATCAGCCTGTCCGCCGGAAGAAATTCGGAAACTGCCGTAATAGGTCTGACAGGAAGCCATTTGTATTCTCTGTCTTTGATTTTTTCCTCATTCCAGTAAAGGTCTTTGATATGAATGAATCCCTCTATGCAGTCCTTGTTGCCTCTGCACACAGGATATCTGGTATATTTGCATTTTTTGATCATTTCAAGGTTTTCACTGTACGGAAGCTCCAGATCAAAACATTCAACCTCTGTTCGCGGCGTCATTATCGCGGAAATCTCTTTGTCGTACAGACAGAATATATTATTTATAAATTCTTTTTGTCTCGGGTTGATAAGACCGTTTTCGGTGCTCTCATCTATAAGGAGCTGTATTTCCTCACCCGTATAAACCTCCTGCTCGCTTGCGGCATTGTGCCCCATGAGCTTCATTACACCATTGGTTACTGAATTGAAAAGCCACATAACCGGAGCAGTCATGCGATAAAACCAGATAAGCGGCACTGCCGTCAGTCTGGCATATCTGTCGGTCGAAAATATGGCAAGGGATTTAGGTATAAGCTCGCCCGCAACAATATGAAGCGCCGTAACGATTGCAAAGCCTAATGCTACGGAAATAGCCGAAACAGCTCCCTCGGAAACTCCCAGAGCAGTAAGCCCCGGCCGTATAAGCTCCGATACCGCAGGCTCTCCCAGCCAGCCGAGTGCAAGCGAAGCAAGGGTTATTCCAAGCTGACACGCCGAAAGATAAGAATTGACATTATTTGCAATGCGAAGCGCAGCCTTTGCTCCTGCCCTGCCTTCATCTGCGGCAATCTGAAGCTGGGTTTTGCGCACTCTTACGAGGGCAAACTCCGCCACGACAAAGAACGCATTCATAAAAAGAAAAAAAACAACAAGAATCAAACTGAGTGCTGTTGACACAAAAAACCTCCTGTATAAAAAATCTGTTAACACTATTCTAATGAATCTTAGCGGCTCTGTCAATCTTACCAAAGCAGTATACTGCACAGTCTTGTCTGTTTTATCGGCTATTCACTCCCTGCAGATGACAGCCGCCCTATATCTGCAGGCTCTCTGCATATCTGAACTGAATCACATCTCCCTGCGCTGTTGCAGTGTATGCTTTTTCTCTGTGCATAAGTGCAACTATTTCGCTTCCGCTCATAAATCCCAGTCTGTCAATAACAGTATCGATAATATGTTTATCTTCGTCTGTAAGCGCCGTAAACGACACCTCACCGCCCAAAGAAAAACGATATGCTGTGATTTCCCCCATATCTGTTTCTTTGCATGGAATGCCATTGAGGTCAACAATTGAATTGTGCCCCTCAGGAACAGCACCCATAGGCAAAGCCTTATACACAAGCCCTGTAATAGCAAAACCTCTTTCGCTGTATGACAGCGCATCTGCATACCACATAAGCTTCATAAGCTTAACCTTGCAAAGTTCAGTGACCCTCTCCGATGCTGCAAAGTACCTGATTACATCTATAACCTTGTCTAAAGAAAGCCTCCTGCTCACTCTCAATTCGTGCATTTGCTGCTGCGTTCAATCCTGCCACCGTCTTTATATAGGTATCAATTGATACCTATATAGTACAGCCGCCGCGGCCTTTTATCAACAGCAAATTTCTCTTACGCAGTCGAACGGGAATTTATTTCTGTTTTCTTTTTTCTTTTTTTATTCCGCCAAAAAAACGCCAGACTGTTTACTTTTTAACAAATTTATATTAAACTAATAAGGTATGCGCAATATGCATACACTGCAAAACCGTACATATTTTAATATTTATATATCGGAGGAATTCACACAATGAACATTCAGAAACAGTATCAGACTAAGCTTACAACAGCCGAAGAAGCAGTAAAGGTCGTAAAATCAGGCGACTGGGTTGACTATACGTGGGGCGTATGCACTCCCGATGCGCTTGATAAGGCTTTAGCTGCAAGAGCCGGCGAATTATTCGATGTAAAGGTTCGCGGCGGCATCATAATGAAAGAGCCTGAAATCTTCAAGGTTGACAATGTCACCGAGCATTTCTCATGGAATTCATGGCATATGACAGGAATCGAGAGAAAAGCAATCGCAAAGGGCTTCTCATATTATGCACCTATCCGCTATTCGGAACTGCCTCGTTACTATTATGATATCGACAGCAAACCCGATGTTGCAATGTTTCAGGTAACGCCTATGGATTCACAGGGGTATTTCAGCTTCGGCCTTGAAGCCTCACACCTCAAGGCTGTATGCGACACAGCCGGAACAGTTATCGTCGAGGTAAACCCTAATATGCCATATGCCTACGGCGACGATACAACCAGAGTTCATATCAGCGATGTGGACATGATAGTTGAAAACGACGGGCCCGCACTGCCTACACTTGGCGGAGGCGACGCACCTATGACCGACATCGACAAAAAAGTTGCGGAATATATAGTTGAGGAGCTTTGTGACGGTTCCTGCATACAGCTTGGTATCGGCGGTATGCCAAATGCGGTAGGCAAGCTGATTGCCGAATCCGATCTGAAGGATCTCGGTGTTCACACAGAAATGTATGTTGACGCATATTACGAGCTTGCAAAATCAGGCAAGGTTACAGGACGCCGCAAGAATATCCACAAGGGCAAGCAGATGTATGCATTCGCAGCAGGAAGCACCGAGCTTTATGAATATATCGACAACAACCCTGAGGTTGTAAGCGCATCGGTGGGATATGTCAACGACATTCGCACAATCTCGGCTTTAGACAACTTCATGTCCATCAACAACGCCGTAAACTTCGACCTGTTCGGACAGGTAAATGCAGAATCAGCAGGCACAAGACACATCAGCGGTTCCGGCGGACAGCTTGACTTCGTACTGGGCGCTTATCTGTCAAAAGGCGGCAAGAGCTTCATCTGCTGCTCATCAACATTTACAGACAAAAGCGGCAGGACACAGTCAAGAATACTGCCTACACTGACACAGGGCTCAATAATCACAGACACACGCTGCAACACTCATTTCCTTGTAACCGAATACGGCAAGGCAAACCTCAAGGGACTTTCAACATGGCAGAGAGCAGAGGCTATTATCAATATCGCTCATCCTGACTTCCGCGACCAGCTCATCAAAGAGGCTGACAAAATGGGAATCTGGAAAAAATCAAACAAATAGAATATCCATTCATCGGAGCTGCATACGCGGCTCCTTTTGATATTTCAAAAAAATAATATGCGACAGAAAGAAAATTCTCCCTGCCGCATATTATGAATTATGTAAAGGAATTTCAGTCAGCTCTGTAACCTATCTGGTAGATAGTTCTTTTCATATCGTCTACCGATATGAGCTCCGGTGCATAAATTATTTCTGCAATTCCGGTTTTATCATCTATTACAATGTTTTCTATTCCATCCGACGTTTCCAGTACTCTCTTTATATCCTCGCTGTTTTCAGCATTATCAATGTCGCATATTTTCAGATTAATGCTTTTCACTGTCAGCACCTCCATTTGTTAATCTGCAGCCGGGTGCCCCGCAATACCGTTCCTTTCATTCAGAGGATACAGTCTGCCGGCACCTGTCTGTATGAGGAGAGTTCTCTGTTGGTGTTAATTTGCAATATTCACAATCAGTTTTTTGAAGGAGCCGTTTTTTCTGAACGTTTCACCGTATACTCTGGTACATTTTTCAAACTGCTCAAATCTTCTCCTTGCAGCCTGCTCATCCCCGTAGACCCTCCATGTGCCTACACATTTGGCGTTTCGCGAGCCGTTTTGGATGAATCCGCAGACATCTTCCGACGGATACCCCAGAAACAGCCCTATTTCGTGGGGAAATTCACTGCCTGAATTAAGTCTGTGAATAAGCTCTGTAACACAGTAACTGGCATTGTCCAGAGGATACCCTTTTTGAGCAAGTATTCTGCCTGCGGTTTCATCCTGCAAATCCTGCTGCAGTCTGTCGGGTCTGTACATATATATCAGAGCCTTATCCTCCATATATTTTACAGGCACCATCCTGAGACCGCGGGGCACAAGCGCAGCGTTGAATCTCCTCATGCTGTCTGCAAGCTCTGCCCTGTCATTCACAGGACAGGCAAACAGGTTTCCTGTTTTGAGTCCCGCCATGGTAGGCGAACATTTTGATATTACCATATCCTCAGACATCAGCACATTTCTCCTTCTATATGTTCATCAAGTATATTTTTGAGAGCCGCCATAGAGCTTGATCTGCTGTGAGCAATGCGAATGTTCTTGCCCCTGGTCTCGCTCATTACCGCTTTGAGCATTTTGTGCGACATGGTATCCGTAAACATTACCAGCAGGTCCGGTGAACCCAGATTTTTCATATTTCCTGCTTTCTTGGTAAACACTTTTGTCTTGCAGGAATATGACTCGCACAGCTCTTTGTATCTTCTTTCCATCCGTTCATTTCCGCCTATTATTACAACACTCATTATTCTAATCCTTTCCGTTTGGTTAGCATATGCTAACTTATCTTCAAAATGAAATGCCCGAAGGCATTTTACATATGTATTATATTATGCTCCGCACCCTGCTGCCACTCCAAAAAGAACTGATAATGCTCCATTCGGACACATATCACAGGCTCCTGCTTTTTCTGTATTCGCCCGGAGTCACTCCCTTGACATCTTTGAATGCCCGGGCAAACTTGGAGCTGTTGTCATATCCAAGCTCCCCTGCTATTTCGGTTATCTGCAGATCTGTTTCTCTCAGCATCACCGCAGCCTTTTCCATCTTTTGGGTGCGTATATATGAGTATACAGAAACTCCGTATACATCCCTGAAGCAGGTTTTTATAAGTGTTACAGACACATGAAAAACTGCTGCCAGCATATCCAGAGTTATTTTCCGGTCCATCCTCTCCGTAAGATATCTGCATACCTCTTTGGCAAGCCTTGCGTGAGCTGCCGACACCATTTTGGTTTCTTCTGTTTTTTTCGGCTCCATTGCGCTCAAAAAAAGCAGCAGCTCTAAAATCTTGACTTTGAGATATCCTTTTTTGATTTCCTCCGGAACAGAATAAAGCTCCGAAAAGATATGCTCTATGCTTTCGTTTGATCTGGTGACATATCCTCTGCCGCTGTTATCAAATTTTTTCATCAGAAGCGCGGGATGCACCTCCACATCATCAAGAAAACAGGACAGGCAGCCCGGCGTCTGCCCTGTATCAATCAGAACGGTTATTCCCTGATAATATCTGAGAGGAAAATATGCGTTTTCTCTGAAATCCGTCCCGCAGCTTATGGACAGATCTCCCGGTGCAAGATATCTGAACTCATCTCCGTCACCCTCTGCAAGCTCGTATTCTATTCTGCCCCTGCGACAGTGGTTTATCTCAAAAACACTGCCGCCCTCGCAATGGCTCCCCGAAAGTCTCTCGGCACGAACATCGTTATATATAACTGTTATTCCCGGAAAAACCTCATATGATGTCATAGAAACACCCTCCGGCACGGCGTCACCTGTATGTATGCTCTGATCCGAAACTGATATTCCGGTTTTTTTGTCACATATTTTCAAAGAATTCATATGCTGATGCCTCCTGCTATTCTGCCCCTTTGAGCGCCTCTACCATATCTATATGTCTGTTTTTGCGTGCCACCATCAGGCTCACTATCATTGAAACTCCAAAGGTAATCAGAATACTGACAATATATGTGACGGGAGTTACTGCAATCTCCATTTCATATTCAGGAGCAAGCGCATCCATCAGATAGCTCAGCGTTCCCACACCTGCCGGGATTCCGATAATCACGCCTGCAAGCGATGTCCACATATTCTGCCCGATAAGCAGCCTGCCTATTTTCCTGTCCCTGAAGCCTGTAACTTTGAGAGTTGCCATTTCCGTATATCTTTCGGTATAGCTCATAATTCCGAGATTATACAGCACAACTACAGCCAGAACAACAGCTGCAAGTATCAGTATGATTACCATGATATTCATCATCTCCATAAACGAATCAAAGGAGTCGATTATGGCCTGTCTGGACTGCACACTTTTGATTGCACTGTCTGTTTTAATGTCAGCCTTAGGTGTGTCTGTATATATCGAATCCATCACATAACCGATGCCCAGCTCGTCTGCATATTCCGGTGAAATCACAATATTCTCACTGACAGAGCGCATGATACCTGAAACCTTTAGAGTATATTCATCATCTCCGCCATACGGACTTATATCAAACGTATCCCCCTCATCAAGCTCAAATTCATCGGCAATGCGGCGGCATATATATGCTCCTCCGTCTTTAATCCGGACAAATCCGTCATCGGCGGAAATAAATCTGACCTTGTCATTTGGTGTATCATATATGTCAAGTGATACAGCCTTATCCCCAATCTGCACACTTACAGAAGCGCTCCGGTCGCCGCTGTATTCATCGGCAAGTTCATTTCTTTTATCCTCTGCGGCATCCTCTGCAATATATATTCTTGTGCTGTAGTTTGTGGCATCATCATAATATGTTTTGAGGAAGTCATCCATAGTGTCGCTCATGCCGAGAACAGCTGTAATTATAAGGGTGCAGCCCGCTATGCCTAACAGGCTCATTGCCATTCTTGATTTATGGCGCATTGAATCTCTCAGGTTCCATCTGACCCCAAAGGAAAATCTGCTGAATATACGGCTTTTTTCTATGAAAAGGCTCTTCATTTTTTTCGGAGAATACGGTCTTAATGCATCGGCTGCAGTCCCCGCAAGCATTTTTTTGACAGACATATATCCGATAAGCGTAAGCAGTCCGATTATCGCCGCAAGTATGACATAGCAGAACCATGGCAGATACAGTTTCCACTCCGGCATATCAAAATATGTACCCATAGCGCCGTCAGGATCCATAATCATATGAGCCACAAGGTATCCGAGCGCCACGCCGATTGCAGACCCTATCACTCCTATAATAAAAGCATACGAGGTATAGTGTCTCAAAATTTTTCTGTCCCTGAACCCAAGAGCTTTCAGAGTTCCTATCTGCAGCTTTTCATTTGCTGCAAGGCGGTGCATTGTAGTAACCATTGTAAGTACCGCTATCAGCAGAAACAGTACCGGAAGCACCGCGCTCATCGTCCTGCCCTCTTCTATCTCACTGTCTGCTCCCGCAGAAGAGCTGTTTTCGGCTTTTGAAAGCACCGGCAGCGTCCTGTCAAGCTTTTCATCGGCCTTATCCGTAAATTCTTTTTTGCTCATATCGGATATTACATTTATCTGCGGGTAATAGTCAGATCCCACTGTTTTTTCGTAAAACTCAGGTGATATATATGCATAGCCGTATGTGCTGTAGTCGGGCATAAGCTGTGTTTCATCACGAACGCATACCATATGCTCCGAAGCCTTGACAAGCCCTTTTACCTCGCCTCTGATCTCAATACTGCCGTATTCTAAAGTCAGTTTATCTCCTGCCGCTATATCGTTGGCAGCTGCATATTTGTCCGAAAGCCATATACCGTCGGCGCTTTTGCTGTCATAGGCATCTCCGCTGATTACCATAACTCCCGAAACATCTTCGTTTTCGGTAACCGTAAGAGCCACGCTGTCGCCGTCCCTTTCTTTTACATCAGCATTTACGCATATGTACCGCGAGGCTCTGTCAACTCCGTCAATACTGTCTATGCTTTCAAGGTCGTCTTCTGTGAAGCCTGTTTCTGATACAATGCGGTAATCGGCAAAATCAGTGGCCTCAAAAAAACTGTCTGTGTTTCTGGCTATGCTCACCCACTCCATATTAAAGCCGATAAATATTCCGACTCCCAGAGCTATCATAATAATCATAGATATGAACTGTGCTTTGTAAAGGCCCATTGTTCTCCATAATTTTTTGAACAGCATTGCCTCACCTCCTACCAGTCAATCTCATCTGCCGATGCAGGGTCATTCTGCTGTGTGCAGGACTGTATTCTGCCGTTCTTAACCCTTATAACCGTATCGGCCATCCTTGCTATATTCTGGTTATGAGTCACTATTACGATGGTTTTGCCGTATTCCCTTGCCATTTTGAGCAGCAGCTTCAAAACCATCACACCTGTTTCTGAGTCCAGCGCCCCTGTAGGCTCGTCGCACAGCAGAATTTTAGGATTTTTGGCAAGAGCTCTTGCTATGGATACTCTCTGCTGCTCTCCTCCCGAAAGCTCTGACGGGAAATTCTTGAGATGATCCGAAAGCCCTACCTCCTCCAGCATTTTTTCCGCCGAAAAACATTCCGGGGATATTTCTCTGACAAGCGCCACGTTTTCCTCTACCGTAAGCGTAGGTATCAGGTTATAGAACTGAAACACAAAGCCAACCGTCGCAGCTCTGTAATCGGCAAGCCGGTCATTTGAAAGCCGTGATATATCTTTACCCTGCACATATATTTTACCTGATGTAGGGCTATCAAGACCTCCCAGCATATTAAGCAGCGTGCTCTTGCCTGCTCCGCTGGGACCGAGTATTACTACGAACTTTCCTTCCTCAAGCTTCATATCCACGCTGTCAAGAGCCTTTAGCTCATGCTCTCCGCTGGTATATATGCGGCTTACATTTTTGAATTCAACAATAGCCATGAATTACTGCTCCTTTATCATTTCCTGTGTTAATCGAGTAGGAGGGGGATTTGACTAATCCCCCGACCTCTCACACCACCGTGCGT
>CAVDMD010000076.1:0-11329 GCA_963609975.1 bacterium
ATTGTACCGATGTTTACATGCGGTTTTGTTCTTTCAAATTTAGCTTTTGCCATTTTATTTCTCCTTTTTGTTACCTAACCTTTATTTGTTAATCTTCTCTACAAGGTTGTCAGGCAGTTTTTCAAAGTGGTCGAACTGCATTACATACACGCCTCGACCCTGAGTCTTTGAACGCAGGTCTGTCGCATAACCGAACATTTCCGACAGAGGTACATAGCCTCTTACGGCTACAGCTCCGTTGTTCATGTCAGAGCCTTCAATCCTGCCTCGTCTGGAACTGATATCACCGATTACATCTCCCATATATTCTTCAGGAACTGTAACCTCTACCTTGAATACAGGCTCAAGCAGTACAGGGTTTGCTTTTTTGGCAGCTTCTCTGAATGCCATTGATGCGGCAATTTTGAATGCCATTTCTGATGAATCGACTTCGTGGAATGAACCGTCATACAGCTCAACAGCCACATCGACAACCTGATATCCTGCTATAGGACCTGATTCCATAGCTTCTTTGATTCCGTCTTCAATCTTAGGAATGTATTCTTTAGGAATAGCTCCGCCGACAATTGAGTTGATGAACTTAAATCCTTCACCCGGCTCTGTAGGGCTGAGCTTAATCTTAACGTGACCGTACTGACCGTGACCGCCGCTCTGCTTAGCATACTTGTGGTCAACATCTGCAGTGCCTGTAACTGTTTCTTTGTATGAAACCTGAGGCTTGCCCACATTTGCTTCAACTTTGAACTCCCGAAGAAGTCTGTCAACGATTATCTCAAGATGGAGCTCACCCATACCTGCTATAATTGTCTGTCCTGTATCTTCGTTTGTATATGTCTTGAAGGTAGGGTCTTCTTCTGCCAGCTTAGCCAGCGCTATGCCCATTTTTTCCTGTCCTGCCTTAGTCTTAGGCTCTATGGCTATTTCTATTACAGGATCAGGGAATTCCATTGATTCAAGAATTATTTCTTTCTTCTCATCACAGAGCGTATCGCCTGTAGTAGTGTCTTTGAGACCTACCGCAGCTGCAATATCGCCTGAATATACTTCTGCGATTTCTTCCCTTTTGTTGGCATGCATCTGAAGAATTCTTCCGATTCTTTCTTTTTTGCCTTTGGTGGAGTTGTATACATAGGAACCTGATTTCAGTGTTCCGGAATAAACTCTGAAGAAAGCAAGCTTTCCGACAAACGGATCGGCCATAATCTTAAATGCAAGTGCTGCAAAAGGACCATTGTCGTCTGCAGGTCTTTCCGCTTCTTCGTTGCGACCCGGGATGATACCTTTGATTGGAGGTATGTCAAGCGGTGACGGCATGAAGTCGACAACCGCGTCCAGCATAAGCTGAACTCCCTTGTTTCTGTAAGCGGAACCGCAGGTCACAGGAACCATTTCTCCTGCTATAGTCATTTTTCTTATGGTGTCTTTGATTTCCTTGGTTGTAAACTCTTCACCCTCAAGGTATTTCATCATGAGTTCCTCACTGCCCTCGGCAACCGCCTCCAGCAGCTTGTCACGCCATTCCTGCGAAATTTTCTTTAGGTCTTCAGGAATCTCAGCCTTTTCGTATTCTTTTCCAAGGTCGTCTTTGTATATCTCAGCTTCCATGTTGATCAGATCGACGATACCCACAAAGGTCTCCTCTGCGCCGATCGGGAGCTGAATAGGAACAGCATTGGCTTTTAGTCTGTCCTTAACCATACCTACTACTCTGTAAAAGTCCGCACCCATAATATCCATTTTGTTTACAAATATCATTCTTGGTACGCCATACTTTTCGGCCTGACGCCATACAGTTTCGGACTGAGGTTCAACCCCGCCCTTTGCACAAAGCACTGTTACGGCCCCATCCAATACTCTCAGTGATCTCTCTACCTCAACTGTGAAGTCCACGTGACCCGGAGTATCGATTATATTTATTCTGTTGCCTTTCCATTGTGCTGTAGTAGCTGCAGAGGTTATCGTAATGCCACGTTCCTGCTCCTGCTCCATCCAGTCCATGGTAGCAGCACCCTCGTGGGTTTCACCTAGCTTGTGAGTTCTGCCTGTATAGAAAAGTATTCTTTCAGTTGTTGTGGTTTTGCCGGCGTCTATGTGCGCCATTATACCGATGTTCCTAGTTTTTTCCAGCGGAAAACTTCTAGCCATGTGTATAGCCTCCTTTCGCTAAAATTAAAAAATTTACCGGACACATCAACATTAAAATCTGTAGTGAGCAAATGCTTTGTTTGCTTCTGCCATTTTGTGTGTGTCTTCTTTTTTCTTTACTGATGCTCCCGCTTCATTGGCGGCATCCATGATTTCCTTTGCTAATCTGTCAGACATTGTTTTTTCGCCTCTGAGTCTTGTGTACTTGGTAAGCCATCTTAATCCTAATGTCTGTCTTCTTTCAGGTCTTACTTCCATAGGTACCTGATAGTTAGCACCACCGACTCTTCTTGCTTTTACTTCGAGAACCGGCATAATGTTGTTCATTGCTTTTTCAAAAACTTCCAGTGGGTCTTCTCCTGTAGTTTCCTTTACTTTGTCGAATGCATCGTAAACGATCTGCTGAGCAACACCCTTCTTACCGTCAAGCATAATGCTGTTGATAAGCTTAGCCACAACAACACTGCCGTATATCGGATCCGGAAGTACTTCCCTTTTAGGGACGTTTCCTTTTCTTGGCATTTTTCTTCCCTTCCGCCCGTATTAAACGGACTAACTCATATTCTTCGCATTCTGCTATACCTGCCCAATACTCCAAAGCTGTACTTCTCAGGCAGATTTAAGCGGAAGTTACTCTCCCGGTCAGTCTTTGGAACTGCCGGAAGCACTGGGTTCGGTACTCGACCTTTACTCCCGTGCGAATGGCGGTTTCAGGCCGTTAATGTCAGATTGTATCTTGGCATAATTTCCCGATTAAATCCTATTTCTTTTTAGGTCTCTTAGCGCCGTATTTTGAACGAGCCTTTTTTCTGTCTGCAACACCTGCAGCATCAAGAGTACCTCTTACGATGTGGTATCTTACGCCCGGAAGGTCTTTAACTCTTCCGCCTCTGATAAGTACAACACTGTGTTCCTGAAGGTTGTGACCTATACCCGGAATGTATGCTGTTACTTCAATACCGTTAGTAAGACGAACTCTGGCAACTTTTCTAAGAGCTGAATTAGGCTTCTTAGGAGTAACTGTCTTTACTGATGTGCAAACTCCTCTTTTCTGAGGTGAGCTGCCGTCAGTAGCAACTCTCTTGATTGAGTTCATTCCCTTCAACAGAGCCGGTGCAGTTGACTTTTTCTCGCTGCTTGTTCTACCCTGACGTACTAATTGATTAATAGTAGGCATTTGTTTCTCCTTTCCTCGTCTTGCTGGCGATTTCTCTAATCGGGAAAATCGTTTGCAATTAAATTATCTATTTCAAGCCGCAGTAACGGCTTAAAAACACAGTTATCGCCGGCTCCGGCCGTCCTTAATTCAAGGCGCACAAAACCAAAGCCACCGATTATTTTATCATATATAAGCTGTCTGTGTCAATTGAATTCTAGTTTTCTTCATCTTCAAATTCAATGATTTCAGGCATTTCAAAGAAGCTTTCGTCTTCGACTTCTTCAAACATATCCTCTGCCGGTTCCATAAGATCTTCAACAGGCTCTTCTTCAAGCTCCTCCTCGAACTGCGCAGCGTACTGTGCAGCCTCGTAGGCTTCCATAAGCTCCTGATTAACACCGTAGTCAAGCTCGATGTTTCTGTATCTTTTCATTCCTGTGCCGGCAGGAATAAGTTTGCCGATTATGACGTTTTCTTTGAGTCCCTGAAGCTTGTCGTTTTTGCCTTTGATGGCCGCATCTGTCAGAACTCTTGTGGTTTCCTGGAACGATGCCGCCGACAGGAACGAGTTTGTGGCAAGTGACGCTTTGGTGATACCCAGCAGCACTCTGTCAGCCTTTGCAGGCTCTCCTCCCTCTTCAATGGCCTTCTGATTAGCTTCTTCTATTTCAAATTTGCTGTAAAGCCCTCCCGGAAGCAGGTCTGTATCTCCTGATTCGTCGATTTTGAACTTTGAAAGCATCTGGTTTACGATTACCTCAACGTGCTTGTCGTTGATATCTACACCCTGGTTTTTGTATACCCTCTGCACTTCCTTGAGCAGATACTGGTATACACCCTCAGCTCCGTTAAGTCTGAGTATGTCGTGAGGATTAAGAGGTCCTTTGGTTATAGGGCTTCCCGCAAGGATATAGTCGCCTTCTCTGACTTTGAGGATAGCGCCATAAGGCACTGTGTATGATCTTTCCTCATCGCCTCTGATTATGACTTCTCTCTTGCTGCCTCTCCTCTCGATTGAAACAACCGTACCGTCAGCCTCGCAGATTTCTGCGATTCCCTTAGGTTTTCTTGCTTCAAAAAGCTCTACGACTCTCGGCAGACCCTGAGTGATATCGCTTCCGGCTACACCGCCTGTATGGAATGTTCTCATTGTAAGCTGCGTACCCGGCTCGCCTATGGACTGAGCTGCTGTGATTCCGACAGCCTCTCCGATGTTTACGCTTTCACCTGTTGCCAGATTTCTGCCGTAGCATTTGGCGCACAGACCTGTTTTGCTGTGGCAGGTCATAATCGATCTGATAGCTACGGATTCTATACCGGCTTCTTCTATTTTTTCGGCGTTTTCTTCCGTAATCTCCTCATTCTGCTCAACTATGATCTCTCCTGTTTTAGGATCGCATACGTCTGTAAGCGCAGTCCTGCCTATAATTCTGAGCTTGAGGCTTTCGATTTCCTCTTTGTCATCTCTGAAAGCTCTTACCTCGATACCCTCGTCGGTGCCGCAGTCCTGCTCTCTGATGATGATATTGTGAGATACATCTACAAGTCTTCTTGTCAGATAACCTGAGTCGGCTGTACGGAGCGCTGTATCTGCCAGACCTTTTCTGGCGCCGTTTGTTGATATGAAGTAGTCCAGTACCGACAGACCTTCTCTGAAGTTGGCTTTAATCGGGATTCTTACGGTTTCACCGTTGGCCTTGGCCATAAGTCCTCTCATACCGCCTATCTGTCTGATCTGGTTCTTGCTTCCTCTGGCTCCCGAATGTGCCATTATGAACAGGTTGTTGAGTGTTCCCAGCGAATCCATAAGTGCGTCGGCAACATCATCTGTTGTCTTGTGCCATATCTTGATGATTTTTTCGTCACATTCTTCTCTTGAAGCAAGGCCTTTTCGATATGCGTTTTCGTATTTTTCAACCTGATGCTCTGCGGCCTCTATTATAGCTTCTTTTTGTTCAGGTATTTCCATGTCGGAAATACTGATTGTGATAGCGGCCTTGGTTGAATAGTGGAAGCCTGTATCCTTGATATAGTCAAGCATCAGAACTGTTCCTGTATTTCCGTGCGCTCTGTAGCACCTGTCAATAATCTTGCCGAGTTTTTTCTTGTCGCAGAGGAAATCAACTTCAAGCGAATACGGGTCTGTGCTTCTGTCTACGAATCCCAGATCCTGAGGTATTCCCTGGTTGAATATGAATCTTCCTACCGTAGACTCTATAATTCTGCCCTCTGTATCGTTTTCGTCTTTGTATCTTCTGACTTTGACTCTGGCGTGAATACCTACGGCGCCTGTCTGATATGCCATAAGCATTTCGTCCATGTCCGTAAATATCTTGCCGTCGCCCTTCTCTGCCGCCGTGTTTCTCTCCTCAACACCCGGATGAGTCAGATAGTATGAACCCAGTATCATATCCTGTGTAGGAGTGGTAATAGGCGAACCGTCCTTTGGAGCCAGTATGTTGTTTACCGACAGCATCAGGAATCTTGCCTCCGCCTGAGCCTCCACCGAAAGAGGTACGTGAACAGCCATCTGGTCTCCGTCAAAGTCGGCGTTGAATGCAGTACAAACCAGCGGGTGAAGCTTGATTGCCTTGCCCTCTACGAGTACAGGCTCGAAAGCCTGTATGCCGAGTCTGTGCAGAGTCGGCGCACGGTTCAGCATTACAGGGTGCTCTTTGATTACATCCTCAAGCACATCCCATACTTCCGGTCTTACTTTTTCGACCATTCTCTTGGCGCTCTTGATATTGTGAGCCTGACCGTCCTCTACAAGTCTTTTCATAATGAACGGCTTGAACAGTTCAAGCGCCATTTTTTTAGGAAGTCCGCACTGATAGAATCTCAGCTCCGGTCCTACTACGATTACCGAACGGCCTGAGTAGTCAACACGCTTGCCCAGAAGGTTCTGTCTGAATCTTCCCTGCTTGCCCTTGAGCATATCCGAAAGGGATTTGAGCGGTCTTGATCCCGGACCTGTAACAGGTCTGCCTCTCCTGCCGTTGTCTATAAGGGCGTCTACTGATTCCTGCAGCATTCTTTTTTCGTTTCTTACGATGATGTCAGGCGCTCCAAGCTCCAGCAGACGTTTGAGTCTGTTGTTTCTGTTTATAACTCTTCTGTACAGATCGTTTAAGTCAGATGTTGCGAATCTGCCTCCGTCAAGCTGTACCATAGGTCTCAGATCAGGAGGGATAACAGGAATAACATCCATAATCATCCACTCAGGCTTGTTGTGTGAGAGTCTGAGAGCCTCAACAACCTCAAGTCTTCTCACGATTCTGATTTTTTTCTGGCCTGTCGCTCCTTCGAGCTTCTCTCTTAAATTCCGGGAAAGCTCTTCAAGGTCTATCTGGCATAGCAGTTCCTTGACAGCCTCTGCACCCATAGCGGCTTTGAAATCATTGCCGTATTTTTCTCTTGCTTCTCTGTACTGGTTTTCGGAGAGAATTTCCTTGTAGCCAAGTCCTGTTTCTCCCGGATCAGTTACTATATATGCCGCAAAGTAGAGTATTTTTTCGAGATTTCTCGGTGACATATCAAGAATAAGTCCCATTCTTGAAGGTATGCCCTTGAAATACCAGATATGTGACACAGGGGCTGCAAGCTCGATGTGTCCCATTCGCTCTCTTCTTACCTTTGCCTTGGTAACCTCTACACCGCAGCGATCGCATACAATTCCCTTGTATCTGATTCTCTTGTATTTGCCGCAGTGACATTCCCAGTCCTTCATAGGTCCGAAAATCTTCTCGCAGAAAAGCCCGTCTTTTTCGGGTTTAAGAGTTCTGTAGTTAATGGTTTCGGGCTTGGTTACTTCACCATGTGACCAGCTCAGAATCTTTTCTGTAGATGCAAGACCTACCTGCAGTGATTCAAAATTGTTCAGCTCATAGCTGTTGTTTGTATTTTCACTCATTGAAGTACCTCCCCTTTCCTATAGCTTTTCATCAAATTCTTCTTCAAAATCAAAGTCTTCCTCAAAGATGTCATCTTCTTCGGGTTCTGCTTCGTCAAATTCCCGTTCAAGCTCCTCTTCAGCCGCTCTGTCGGCTTCAACATCGACATCTGCGACCTCCTCAATATCAGCCACATCGTCATACTCTGAGGTTTCTCTGATTGCAACCTCCTCGTTATCCTCCGAAAGCACCTTGACATCAAGTCCCAGACTCTGCATTTCTTTAATCAGAACCTTGAAGGATTCAGGGATACCCGGCTCAGGAATATTCTCACCCTTGACTATTGCTTCATAGGTCTTGACACGACCTACTATATCGTCGGATTTTACTGTCAGGATCTCCTGAAGTGTATACGCTGCGCCGTATGCTTCGAGCGCCCATACTTCCATCTCACCGAAACGCTGTCCGCCAAACTGCGCTTTACCGCCGAGAGGCTGCTGTGTAACAAGTGAGTAAGGTCCCGTACTTCTTGCATGAATCTTGTCGTCAACAAGGTGATGCAGTTTGAGCATATACATATACCCTACAGTTACAGGGTTGTCAAACGGGAGTCCCGATCTGCCGTCACGAAGCTGCAGTTTGCCTGTCTTGGAGTAACCGCATTCATCAAGAAGCTCGATTATGTCTTTTTCGGTTGCGCCGTCAAATACCGGCGTTGCAATGTACCAGTCCTTGTTCTTTGCCGCAAGTCCAAGATGCACTTCAAGCACCTGCCCTACGTTCATTCGCGACGGTACGCCCAGAGGGTTAAGCATTACCTGAAGCGGAGTTCCGTCTTCAAGGAAAGGCATATCCTCTTCAGGAAGTATTCTTGAAATAACACCCTTGTTGCCGTGTCTTCCTGCCATCTTGTCGCCGACCTGGATTTTTCTCTTGGTAGCTATATAGCATCTTACCAGTTTGTTTACTCCCGGCGGAAGTTCATCACTGTTTTCTCTTGAGAATATCTTAACATCTACAATTATACCGGCTTCGCCGTGAGGAACTCTCAGCGAGGTATCTCTTACCTCTCTTGCCTTTTCGCCGAATATGGCTCTCAGAAGTCTTTCTTCTGCGGACAGCTCGGTTTCGCCCTTAGGGGTAACCTTGCCTACTAGTATATCGCCTGCCTTGACCTCTGCACCGATTCTGATGATGCCTTCTTCGTCAAGGTCTTTGAGGGCGTCCTCGCCCACGTTAGGTATGTCTCTTGTGATTTCCTCCGGTCCGAGCTTGGTGTCTCTGGCCTGTGCTTCATATTTTTCGATGTGCAGCGATGTCAGAACGTCTTCCATTATGAGACGCTCGTTCAGAATGATAGCGTCCTCGTAGTTGTAGCCTTCCCATGTCATAAAGCCTATGAGCAGGTTTTTGCCCAGTGCAACCTCGCCGTTTTCGGTTGAAGGTCCGTCTGCAAGCACCTCATCTGCCTCAACGTGCTCTCCATGGAAAACAATGCTTCTCTGATTGACGCATGTGCCCTGATTTGATCTCTTGAATTTGAGCAGCTTGTATTCGTCACTGCCCTCGCCGTCATCTCTGCGTACAACGATTCTGTCCGCATCCACAAACTCTACTGTTCCCGAATGTTTTGCAACGGTAACAACACCTGAGTCCTTGGCTGCTCTGTATTCCATACCTGTACCTACTCTCGGAGCCTCTGTCACAAGCAGCGGTACAGCCTGTCTCTGCATATTTGAACCCATCAGCGCACGGTTGGCGTCATCGTTTTCGAGGAAAGGAATCATAGCTGTCGCTACCGATACTACCTGTCTCGGAGATACGTCCATGTAGTCAACCTTGTCTCTGTCGTAAAGGTCGATTTCGCCGCCAAGACCACGTCCCGCAACTTTTCTGTTTACAAATCTGCCTTCTGAATCCAGAGGTTCGTTGGCCTGTGCGATGATGAGAGTTTCTTCTTCATCTGCCGTAAGGTATCTGATTTCGTCTGTCACGATACCGTTTTCTTTGTCTACTATTCTGTACGGAGTTTCGATAAATCCGTATCTGTTGATAATACCGTAGGTTGCAAGTGAACCTATAAGGCCGATGTTAGGGCCTTCCGGTGTTTCTATAGGGCACATTCTGCCGTAATGAGAGTCGTGTACGTCTCTTACGTCAAAGCCCGCTCTTTCTCTTGAAAGTCCTCCCGGTCCCAGTGCCGACAGTCTTCTCTTGTGAGTAAGCTCTGCAAGAGGGTTTGTCTGGTCCATGAACTGTGAAAGCTGGGAGCTTCCGAAGAATTCTTTAACGGCGGCAGTCACCGGCCTTATATTCATAAGAGCCTGCGGAGTTGTCGCCTCTATGTCCTGAGTTGTCATTCTTTCTTTGACTACTCTTTCCATTCTTGCAAGACCGATTCGGAACTGGTTCTGGAGAAGTTCTCCCACAGTTCTCAGTCTTCTGTTGCCCAGATGGTCTATGTCATCCACTGTGCCGATACCCAGTCTGAGGTTGAGAATATAGCTTACGGAAGCAATGATGTCATCTATTATAATGTGTTTAGGTGACAGGTCGTTTTTTCTTGCCGCAAGTGCAACTCTGATATCTTCTTCTGTCCGGTTTTCGGCGAGAATTTCTTTTAATACAGGGTAGTACACTGTCTGTTCCACTCTTGTATCTGAAATATCAAATTCTATATATGTTCTGATATCTACAAAATTGTTGCCTATTACTCTTGTGATTTCATCTTCGCTGCCAACACCTATGCCGTATACATTTACGACTTTGACGCCTGCGTTCTCTATGACGAGAGCTGTATCTCTGTCAATTTTGCCGCCTGCTTCAATGATTATCTCTCCCGTATTAGGGTCGATAACATCTTCGGCTGCAATCGTTCCCGCAAGTCTTGCGCTTATTGCAAGTTTTTTGTTGTATTTGTATCTGCCCACCTTGGCCAGATCATATCTCTTGGCATCAAAGAAAAGAGAATTGATCAGCTGCTGCGCACTGTCTACTGTCGGAGGCTCGCCCGGTCTTAATTTTTTGTATATTTCTTTAAGGCCGTCCTCGAAATTGTCCGTGGTGTCTTTTTCGAGGGTCTTCATCAGTCGTTCATCTTCACCGAAAATATCGATGATTTCCTGATTTGTTCCAAAGCCCAGCGCTCTGAGCAGAGTTGTTACAGGCTGTTTTCTTGTACGGTCAACTCTTACTGAAATAACTTCGTTTGAGTCTGTTTCGTATTCAAGCCATGCACCTCTGTTTGGGATAATCTGCGCTGAAAACAGTCTGTTGTTGGACTTGTCGATTTCCATGCTGTAATATGGTCCCGGAGAACGAACCAGCTGTGTAACAACCACTCTCTCCGCACCATTATATATAAAGGTACCTTTTTCGGTCATAAGAGGGAAATCTCCCATGAAAACTTCCTGCTCCTTGACCTCTCCTGTTTCCTTGTTGATCAGTCTTACGCGGACTTTAAGAGGAGCTGCGTATGTCACATCTCTCTCCTTGCATTCTTCCTGCTCATACTTTGGAGGGTCGTTCAAAGAATAATCAATAAATTCCAGTGCGAGGTTACCCGCATAGTCCTGAATTGGTGATATGTCTTCAAACACTTCTTTTAGGCCTTCCTCAATGAACCAATCATACGACTCAGTCTGTATCCGGATCAGATTCGGCATCTGCGCAACTTCATCAATCTTTGAAAAAGTCATACGCTCTTTTTTACCTAATTTAACTGGCTTTGGCATATTCATCACTCCTTATATATTCAACAAATCGCAGTGCAAATACATTGCGTGGCAGTCTATTATAATATCATACGTTCGTCAATTAGTCAAGCCCCAAAATTTCAGCAAAGCCGGCAAAAGCCGGCAAAACCGGCCGGATTTCATCCCTGCCGCTGATACTGCAGCAGAATCATCAGTATTTACAGAAGCCTGAAATAATAAAATTACAGTAACCGATACTAAACTTATATAAAATAAAGTGCATAAGTCAATCCAAATAGCTTACACACTTTATTTTTAATTAATACGGATATTCAAATACCTCATTTCAGGATGCTATGAATACTGTTCACATTATCTGAATTACTACAGGTCGTAATACTTCTCATACTCTGCAGACGACGGAATTGAATTGATAT
>CAVDMD010000077.1:0-10910 GCA_963609975.1 bacterium
TGATGCACCAAAAGCAGCGTGCTACAGGTTATTACCTATACCACGCTGCTATACAGTCTTTATATAATTGTTTTGCGAAAGGGCGTACTTATGTTGCTGTGCTGTGCTGTGCTGTGCCAGTATACTCTGCATTGCTTGCAGTTGTCAAGTCTTTTTTGCTCAGTACGCTCATTGATTTCTCCCAAATCATATCAGTGTTTCATCTCTTTTGTGATGATGTTCTAAAATCTAAAATATTATGCCATAATGATAACCTCAAAAGGCAACGCTTCGCTCCAACAGGCTCTGCCTGTTGCTGTCCGTTTTGCCTTGCCAAGCATAGCTTGGGGCAAAAAGGCAACGCTTCGCTCCAACTCGTTTCACTCGTTGCTGTCCGTTTCGTCAGCAAATCGCTCTCGCTCTTTGGACGAAAAGGCATGTGTGTTTAATCAGCTCTTGAAGCCCTAACTTGGCGAAGTATGAGCCTTAGTAGGTCTCATGCAAAAGTTCTTCTCCTGCCTGTTGTAAGAACTTACTGCGTCCTTTGACCGGTCGCTGTCAAACGCATTATATCATAGCACTGTCAATAATATCAACCACTTTTCAGATTAATTTTTATAAAAGCCGCAAAAAAGCCTGCATGGAGTTCCACACAGGCCGGTATTTTTGAATTTATACGTTTCTTACTATTGCGCAGACCTTGCGTCCGTAGCGCGAAAGCTGACTTATTTTGCCGTAGCATACACCTGTTCTGTACGAACCTGCGTGTATAACCTTGCCACCGCCGGCATATATGCCGACATGGTTAATTCCCGAAGTAGTGCCGCTTGCCGAGAAGAATATTATATCTCCCACTTTTGCGTTTGATATATTTTTGCCCACACTGTATTTTTTGAGCGAAGCATACTGTCCCTGAGCTGATGACCTTATTACCGTCTTTTTGCCTACATCTGATTTCTTGAATGTGTAATATACAAATCCCGAACAGTCAAAGCTGCTTGGACCTTCGGCTCCTGCACGGTATGCGCAGCCTATCTTGCTCTTGGCTGTATTCATAAGCTTTGTAACATCGTCATTATCATCGGTGGTTGCGCTTGCTTTTTTGGATTTGTCGCCTACTACCTCTTTGCCGTCGGCATCATGTGCATAGGCTGCAACCTTGTAGACTTTTCTTGTGTCTGCAGCAAGTCCTTTGTGAGTGTAGGATTTACCGTCTACAGTTGCAATTCTTTTGTATGTACCGCTTGACTTGTTGTAGCAGTAAACCTTGTAGCCCTCTGCTCCGTCTACTGCCGACCATGTAACCTTGATTGAGCTTTTGCCAAGCGCCTTTGCCTTGACATTTGACGGCGCTGCAAGCTCGATTGCTTCATCTTCTTCCTCTACGGGTGCGTCTGCATCCTCATCGCCGTCTTCAAAGCCTTCGTCTACATCATCCTCATCGGCAGGGTCTGTATCAACCTCGCCGTCAACATCTGTTTCTGTCTGTGTCTGTGTTTCTGTATTTACTGTATCTGTATCTGCACCGAATGCAGGTGTGTAAATCCCCATTGTGAATATTATTGCAAGTGAAAGAGTTATCGCTAATAATTTTGATTTCATAAACTGATCTCCTTTTGGCACTCTTCTGCCTTAATATGCACTAAGTTTACCACACTTTTGCCTCAGTTGTCAAGTGTTTCTGCCTATTTTTCGTTTTACAGCCAAAAAAACATCCTGCTCTGCTCCTGCCGGCATTTGTTACAGCATATTTGTACGCACCTTCAGCCGGATTGTAATTCAGAAAAAGAGGCAGCTTCAATCAGGTAATATAACAGGGGGGGCAACGGTCGCCCCTCATCATTTGAATTTGTTCTTTTCAATGAAAGAAAACGCCTCGACCCGAAACTGCCGCAGGCATAAATATAAAACCCCGGGAAATCACTTCTCTCCGGGGTTAATACATATATTACCGTTATTCTTCTGTTTTTTTGTTTTTTCGCCTGCCTGCAAAAATTCCTGCAGCCAGTCCTGCGCATACTCCGAGGCACAGTCCAAGCCCTATATCCTTCAAAACCGTACCGGCTATAATACCCATACATATTCCGATATTTACGTGAAGATCTGTTTTCAGTTTATCAATCGCTGCATTTATATAATTTTTTACCTTGTTCATAGCGCCTGCCCCCTCCGGTCTTAAAAGTCACATACAAATATCTTTCTAAGGATATGTTAACCGCAAAATGTCAATCCTAATATCATGTTAATGTAAAATTTATGTCATATTTCCCTAATCAAAACGCAATAATTCTTGAAAACGTGCATATTTACTGTCTTAAAAATCTCGTTTTCGTGATATGCTATAAATACAGCTGGTTTCAAAGCCATATTTCAAGTGGAGGCGCATAATGAAAAGAAAAATATATGACTCCTCTGCTGTAACCTGCTTTTTCGTGCAAATCCGGCATCATTTAACCTGCTTTTTCGTGCAAATTTCATCTTTTGCTACTTGCTTTTTCGTGCACGACATATTATAATTAACTTGCATTTTGGGAGTCGAGTTAATCGTGAGGAGAAAATATATGCTAAAAAGAAAAATATACAACGAACTTCTTGACTGGAAAAATAAAAGCAATGGCGCAACTGCAATAATGATTGATGGTGCAAGACGTGTCGGCAAAAGTTTTATTGCAGAGGAATTCGCCAGAAACGAATATAAAAGCTATATTATGATTGATTTTGGAAAAGCACCTAATGATGTATTGGAGCTTTTTGAAAACGACAGTTATGACCTCGATCTGTTCTTTGCAAAACTGGCTGCATTTTATTCAACAGTTCTTCATAACCGTAATTCCCTAATCATCTTTGACGAGGTCCAGCAATATCCAAAAGCGCGACAGCTCATTAAATACCTTGTTGCAGACGGGAGATTTGATTACCTTGAAACAGGTTCTCTAATCCGGTTGAAAAAAAATGTCCAGAATATTATCATTCCATCAGAAGAAGATCACATAGAAATGTTCCCTTTAGACTTTGAGGAATTCCTCTGGGCTATGGGAGATGAAGCAACCTATCCATTAATCCGGCAGTGTTTTGAGTTGAAAATACCTTTAGGAGCATCTTTGCACCGCAAAATAATGAATGATTTCCGCCAGTACATACTGGTCGGCGGTATGCCGCAGTCAATTCTCGCCTACAGAGATGGCAAGAACTTCGAAGCATCTGACACTGCCAAGCGTCGCATATTAAAACTGTATCGCAATGATGTGGCGAAATTTGCCGAAGGGTATGAGGACAAAGTCTTCGCTGTATTTGACAACATACCGGAACAGCTCTCCAGAAAAGAAAAAAAATATAAGCTTTCTTCTCTCAGCAAACAAGCCAGATTCAGAACTTATGAGGATTCTTTTATCTGGCTCAATGAAGCAATGATAGTGAATGCCTGTTTCAATGCTACAGATCCTCATATCGGTCTTGCCCTGAGCGCTGACAGCACTACGCAAAAATGCTACATGGCAGATACCGGACTGCTTGTTACTCACACCTTCAAAGATAACAGATTCACTGCCAACGAACTGTATCGTGCAATTCTTTTGGATAAGCTTAATATCAACGAGGGCATGCTGATTGAAAATATTGTTTCACAAATGCTTCGCCTCAAAAGAGAACGGCTCTATTTTTATTCACGCTCTGACAGCAGGCATCGTGAGAATCACATGGAAATTGATTTTTTGATAACAGAAGAAGGAAAAGTCTGTCCTGTAGAAGTTAAATCCGGTAATTACCGTTCTCATTCTTCCCTTGATAAATTCAGAACCCGTTTTGCTTCTGTCATAGGCAATTCATACATTCTGTATACCAAGGATTTAATGATAAAGGACGGTATTATACATCTGCCCCTGTACATGGCAGAATTATTGTAACCGTTACAAAACCCGGGAAGTCAAAGCTCTCCGGGTTTAATATTTTTCCAAAAATTCTTTCATAGTAAGTATCTCCGGGGCTTCTACGTCCAGTACCAGAAAATCCTTGTCCCCTGTCAGAAACACATCTATGCTTTCCATAATTGCAGTTGCAAGTATCGGAGAATCTTTTGCATCTCGCATTTCCGGAAACTCATTCAAATCCAGTTCTTTGGGGGTATATACCAATTCAAACGGCAATTCCATAAAAAACCTGTCAATGAATTTTCTTTTTGCCGAAAATTTACGCTCCGTTACAAGTCGTAATTCTTCAATCACATAATCACACACTATAATATGGTGACCTTCTGTTAATATCCTTGCCAGTTCTCTGGTCTGTGCAGAAGGGAAAAATATCATCGATATGAAGATATTAGTGTCAAGCATTACTCTCAAGTCAACGCCCCCTTGTTTCCTTACGAATCTCTCTCATATACTCCTGCATATCTTCTTCTGTTTCAAATCCTGCTTTCTGTGCTTCACCTGCAAAGGCTTCCTCTGCCCGCTTAAATGCGAGCATTGCGGAATTCTCAAAATAAAATCTCCCGTTTTCCTCAAAAATAACGATTTTATCGCCGGCTCTAAGTTTTAATTTTTTTCTTACAGACACCGGGATAGTAATCTGCCCTTTGCCGGAAATTTTTGCAACTTCCATAATCATCTTCCTTTCATTGATTGCTTGGTTTTCTTTACTTTCTTTACTTTTTATTATACGCACTCCATTAAAAAATATCAACCCTTTTTAGCTGTAAACAAGCCCTTTTAACACATATACACAACTCCTCTGCTCTAACCGTTACAAAACCCGGAAAGCCATTTCTCTCCGGGTTTAATATTTACCTTATTCACGTTTTTATTTGAGCTGTCCTGCCTGATCAACAACTCTCTGAATTGCATCGAGCGCATCCTGAGGAAGCTTGTTGTATCCGCCCTCTGCCGTATCGAGGTTCTTAACATAGTTAAGTCTGTCCTGCATACGAGCCTGAAGCTGTGATACATAGTCCCTGTCGCTGAGGTCAGGCACGAAACCTTCCCATTCAAAGATTTCGATATCCTCAAACGGTCCCCATTTCTTGAAATCCGCCTTACCTTCAACTACAGCCTCAAGAACTCCCAATGTATCTTCTTTCCGGACTTTTTTGCCCATAAATTCGCCTGTGTTGATGATGAAGCAGTCAACATTCTTGTCAGCAACCAGTTTCTTGAACTTCTCATAGTCGTTCACGAGCGGATATGTTCTGAACGGATTTGCATAAGGCTCTACTACAAGAGCGTTAGGGTCAACGCCTTCTTTTAATCTCTCTGCCGATGATCTCTTGGTTGCAAGTGTAGCTCCCATTACCGATGCAAGTGAAGCTCCCTTTAATCTTACTACCGGCGGGATTGTAGGGTCTTTCATTATCCAGAATATAGCGTTTACGGGGCTTTCGATCTTGTCAACCCTGTTAGGTGACCACAGTTTTGACTTGATGGCACGACCGTTGCCGTTTCTGATGTCTTCTGTTACTATTACAACCTTGCCGTCCTCGTCAACTGTTGCCGAGCAGTTCTGTACTGTAAGCAGGTATTTGTTGTCTTCGCTGTCGCAAGGGTAGTCCGCAGTCTTGTCGAAATAAGTAGGCTCAAGTGCAACCGATGCGCAGGTATCTGTATTGATGATAAATGCGTCATCGTGAAGGACTTTGATTGCAGGATATTTGCCGTCGTGCTTGGCATGAGTAAGCGTTGATTTGCCTGATCCCGAAAGTCCGAATACCGCTGCCACATATTTGGAGCCGTCGTCCAATGTGTATTCTTTTTGTCCGCCATGGCATGATGCGTAGCCGTTTCTGTTGGCTATTGCCCATGCAAGAGTAAGAGTGCCTTTTTTGTGTTCGCCAAAGTATCTCATACCGAGTATTGCGGCGCAGTTTGTCTCTGTGTTGAAATAGCACAGGCATTTAGGATCGCATACATCCGGCTGATCCGGGCAGCCCTTCCACTGAGGGTCTGAGAATATATATACATCGGCTTCCCTGCCGTCGCCTACGGGAACCGAATCCCTGAACATCTTGGTATAGTACTCGGACATATACTGGAAGTTCAGCATCCACGAATAAAGCAGGTTTTCTTCGCCTTCAGGGATAAGCAGATGAGCTTTAACCATAAACTCAGGGTCAAGACCTATAACAACCTCTGCATGATAGAGGTTTTTCCATCTTGTATCATATACGGCATCCATAATAATCTTGTCCAGCTTCTCTGTGTTGGTGCCTTCTTTACCTGTGATTCTTCTTGCAGGAGCATATCTTCCCGTAATTGAACCGTCATTGAACAAAAGAACCTTTGCATCAGGGTCAAGACCGAATTCTTCACCTCTGTATACAGGCATATCCGTAACTATAGTGCCCGGTGAGTTCTTCGCAAGCTTGTATGCTTCTTTTAGAGTTGTTACCTTGGTAACGTTGTTTCCATAAAACGGTGCTTCTATTATGGAACGTGTCTTTGAAAATCCAGGCTTTCCAGGGCCTATTTCACTTCTCTTATAATGTGACTTTGTTGACATCAGTCTGCCTCCTTATAACTAAATGAAGTTATTATGCTTCAAGAATAAAATAATAGCCTGACCGGTTACCCAATCAAGGCTATTATATCACTATTCATTTGACATTGAAACATCTAAATTGAAAAAAGTATTTCCCGCAAAGGCCCCTATTTCATCAGTGCGCACACGACTCTGCTGTTGCCGCCGTAATCCCTTACAATCTCTGTCTTTGCAAAGGCTTCAGTCTCCTCAAGCATTGCGCTTATCTGCTCCGCCTGATTGTATCCTATCTCAAGCATCAGTATGCCTTTTTTGTCAAGAAATCCGGGAGCCTGCGATATGATTGTCCTGTAAAAATCAAGTCCGTCAGCTCCGCCGTCAAGGGCAAGCAGAGGTTCATGCTCTCTTACCTCTCTTTGCAGAGTCGGTATAATGCTGCTTTCGATATACGGCGGGTTTGAAATTATCATGTCGAATTTTGCTTTTTTGCCCAGAGCCTCAAACATATCTCCTGCGGCAAAGTCTACTTTTTTCCCGGTTCCCGCAGCCGCAGAGTTTTCTTTTGCAACGGCAAGAGCCGCCTCACTTATATCGGTGCAGAGCACTTTTTTGACATTGGGACACAGCTTTGCCATCGAAATTCCTATGGCTCCGCTGCCGCAGCACAGGTCTAAAATCCTCCAGTTTTTTCTTGCGGCCACAGCTTCATATATATGCGGACTTTCGGGGTCAGCTGTTTTTCTGGTGGTTTTGCTCTCAACTATCAGGCGTGCGTTTTCGACCAGTCTTTCGGTGTCCTGCCTTGGTATCAGCACGTTTTCGCTGACTCTGAAATCGATGCCCATAAAATTCTGCACCCCTGTTATGTACTGCAGCGGTTCCCCGAGAGTTCTTCTGTGAACTATATCAAGATAGCGGTCACACCATGTATCATCTATATCGTCCGACCATTTCATAAACATCTGTGAACGGTCAAGATTAAAGGCAAATTCCATAAGCGCTCTGGCATCATGGGCATAGTCCGGCACTCCGGCCTGCTCCAGCTGGTTTTCTCCCATTGCCAGCAAATCTTTCAGTCTTAGCATAATTAAACTCCTGCTTCATTATAAAATTCTTCTGCTGTTTTAATAAATTTTCCGTCTTTGTCTGCTATACCCTCATATACCGGCGCATCCTCGTCCATTACGGCTTTGACTGCGGCTATTGCAACCTCAAGCTGCTCGTTGTCGGGCTGCGCTGTCGTCAGTTTTTGCAGATAAAGTCCCGGCACTGATATTATTTTAATAAACCAGTTGTCGCTTTTGCCTGCCCATTTGAGCACTTCATACGAAATCCCCGCAATAAACGGAATAAGCAGAAGCCTTGATACTATTCGCAGGGCAAGACTCGGCCAGCCCAGAAACGAAAACACTATGAGGGATATTACAAGTACAAACACCAGAAAACTGGTGCCGCATCTTGGGTGAAGCGTATAAAACTCCTGACAGTTTTCGGGAGTCAGTTCTCTGCCGTTTTCAAAGCAGTGAATACATTTGTGCTCCGCTCCGTGATACTGAAACACCCTGTGTATATCCTTCATTTTTGATATTAGCAGGACATAGATTACAAATATGGCTATACGAAGCAGTCCCTCGGTAAGATTAAGTATTATTTCGTTTTCGGTAACGGCTGTCATCCAGTTGATAACTGCCGTCGGCCCTATAACAAATATTCCTATCGAAAACACCAGCGATATGATTACCGATACGGCTATGAGTATATTCCATACAGCTCTCTCTCCGAAATGGTTTTCAAGCCATGTTTCGAAGCGGCCTTTTTCGGCAAGAGCGCCCTCCCCCAGCTTCTCCTCATATTTTTCGAGTACGTCTGCCGAGTACATAAGCGTTCTGGTACCCTGTACCAGAGAGTTGACAAATACAATCACCCCTCTTACTATGGGGATTCTGGTCCATGCGCTTTTTTTAGGGTTTTCTTCTGTTTTGATGTGTATATCACCGCTTGGAAGCCTGACTGCAACGGCTGTTTTCTGACCGCCCTTCATCATAATGCCTTCCATTACGGCCTGCCCGCCCATCTTTGTGGGATTTGCGTCCTTTACAAATATTTTGCTTAAATCCATATGTTTATCCTCTACCCCTGTTCAAGATTGATTTTTTTGATAAGCTGAATAAAATCGCTGTTGGATTTTGTGTGTGCCACATAGTCGATGATGGTTTCAGTAACCTCCTGCACTCCCGCATTAGACAGCGCTCTCCTCATCTTCCATACTGTTTCAAGCTCCTCCTGACTCATCAGCAGATCCTCACGTCTTGTGCCTGATTTGTTGAGGTTGATTGCAGGGAATATTCTCTTTTCGGAAAGTTTCCTGTCAAGATGAAGCTCCATATTGCCCGTGCCCTTGAACTCCTCAAATATCATATCGTCCATGCGGCTGCCTGTTTCGACAAGCGCTGTGGCAAGTATGGTTATGCTGCCGCCTTCTTCCATTTTGCGCGCGGCGCCGAAGAATTTTTTCGGCTTGTGAAGCGCCCCGGGGTCAAGTCCGCCCGAAAGGGTTCTTCCTGATGCGGGAACCACCAGATTGTATGCTCTTGCAAGCCTTGTGATACTGTCAAGAAGTATTACAACATCTCTGCCGTGCTCTACGAGTCTCTGGGCTCTTGCAAGCACCATCTCCGCAACCTTCACATGATGCTGCGGCATTTCGTCAAAGGTGGAATATATAACCTCGCCGGAATCGCCAAGCGAGCGCTTCATATCCGTAACCTCCTCCGGTCTTTCGTCAACCAGCAGCACTATCATCTCTATTTCGGGATAGCCTTTTTGAATTGCCGTCGCAACTTTTTTGAGAAGCACAGTCTTGCCCGCCTTGGGCGGCGCAACTATCAGGCCTCTCTGCCCCTTGCCTATGGGAGCAACCAGATCTATAAGTCTCAGGGATAAATCCCTGCCGTTTTCAAGAGACAGTCTCTCATACGGAAATATCGGCGTCAGATCATCAAAATCGGGTCTTCTTATTGCGACACCCGGCTCGTCATCATTGACAGTCACCACATAAAGCAGCGCTCCGAATCTTTCGCCTTCTCTCGGAGGTCTTGATATACCTCTTATCTTGTCACCTGTCTTGAGATTGAATCGTCTGACCTGCGTAGGCGACACATAGACATCCCTGTCACTTGTAAGGAAATTGGAAAATCTGAGAAATCCGAAGCCCTGATCCGACATATCAAGTATGCCCTCAACCTCAAGCCTGCCGTCATCCTTGTCCGGCACGACAGTCCTGCGGCCTTTTGAGTCTGTGGTTTCCTTTGGCTGTGCGGGCGCTTCCTCTGCAGTCACCTCCACTGCCGCAAGAGCCTCAACAAGCTGTGCTTTTTTCATGGCATCATATCCATCAATGCCTGAGTTTCTGGCAAGAGTTTTGAGCTCCGCCACTTTTTTTGCTTTTAATTCATTTACGGTCATAGTTATTCACACAAAAATGTGTCCTTTCTGTATATTAATTCTGAATGAAATCCGGGAATTTTACTGAAACAGTCTGAATGAGCCGTGGCTCATAAAAGATTAGATACATTAGATTAATTATACTCGCAAAAAAAGGATATTGCAATAAAAACAATATCCTTAACAGGGCAAATGTAGGGCAATCGCAAAGTCAATCGGCATCTTCAGCATGGTTTTCATTGGCAACTTCGCCAAAAAGCAGCCTCTCTATTCTGTTTACATCATGTGCATTCGCCATCAGAAACCTGCTCATTGGTTTCTTTGACAATTCCCTGTCGTGCTCTTTCACCATCAGACAGAATCTCCTTAATATAGAGCTGTTTGTGGCAGCATTCCCTTTTCCTGCCGTATGCATATCTTCTCTCAACTGCACATCCAGCAACCGGTGCTGCATCTCTATGTTCCAATGCGCCGCCTTGATTTTCAGCAGGTTTTCCACGCTGATATCTTCAACATCCGTTATCAGAATGCTTCTGTTTCGACTGACAGATTCCTTTCCCTTGCGGTTAGCCGTAACTTTTTTATCCATAACTCCTACCCGTGCTATCGTGCCATATATCCCTTCCGCACCCAGTTCCTCATATATGAATGATGTGTCTTTAATCATTCTCATTTCTGTCGATTCTATCCTGCCATGTTCTTTTTTCAGACAGCTTGTCCTCTCTAATTCATCCCATTCTCCGTTTTCCTCTGATTCTCTGATTTTTTTCTCTATGCTCCTTAGAAGCCGCAAATTATTCTCTTTAACCGGTACAACATATTTCCCGCCGCCTTTTTCAATTGCTCCTATTACGGTTCTGTTGCACCCTATCGCATCTACTGTTACTATTGTATCTTTCAAATTAAATCTGCCTAAAAACTCCGGAAGAGCAGATATCTCATTCTCTTTTTCTCCTATACGCTCAATCTTAACACCTATTGATTCTCCTTCATACATCGCATTCAGATGATAAACAGGTTTC
>CAVDMD010000078.1:0-10753 GCA_963609975.1 bacterium
CATGATGTCCATTTGCATTTTCTCCCTGCAACAATGATGGGCGCTGTGCTCAATCATTTTAGGCGGAGCAATTCCCAATTAGCATTTTTATGGAAAACCCCATCTTCCCAAGAGCCAACTACAGTTCCATCGTTTGCATTTTCTACATCACCATTAAACAGATAATTATCACCAAGGCACTCGTACATTCCATCACCAAGAAATCTAAACAGACGAGGTTTCTTTTGAAACTCAATGCCTTTGTTGACACGGTTATAGCAGTAATCCGATGGAATGATGCTGCCACTGATAGTTTGGAAACGAGCACCGAGCAATTCGTAAAGCTCTTTCAAGCTGATTTTGTAATGAGCACCATATTCAGAAATAATTTCTGTCACAACAGTTTGCATTTGTTTATCAATAGTTATTTTTTCAAAATTTCTCTTTTTCTCAAAAACAATGTACTTATCTTCGAGGTTAGCTTCTACAACAGAGTAATTTACACTAAGCCAACTGAGCGCAATGGAATGGCTTGTTGTATTTGCCCAAAATGCACGATGGGTAGCAGCAGAATCGGGTAGTTTGAATTTTAATATATCCTCAATTTCGCCATAAGAGAGTTTGACCCGAGGTAAATTGCTTTGATGGAGATAGTCTGAGAGGAAACGATACTTCTTGCTTCCGGCTGGCAGCTCCAAATTGTTTGCCTGGGTACCATTATTGAGTTTTTCCAATTTCGCCACTTTATCTTCTAATGTGACAATTCGATTCAGTAAATCAAGAACAATTTTATCGTAATTCATTGCGAGCCCTCCTTTGATGTTGATATGATACCACATTTTTATTTTTGGTGTCAATATGTTTTTATGATTTTTTGAAACCAAACGTGACTTTTATAAAAAGAAGGAACTGACGCGGATGGAAATCAGAATCAGCTCCTGCAAGATATCAATTAAGCGTTTTGTATTCTGTTACTGCTTTTAGATAGGCTTCGGGATTGCCGTTGAGTTTCAGATCGGCATACGCAATCGGGTCATTGTAGATAAGATAGTCAAGCTCTGACCACTGATACATATTGTCTGCCGCCTCGTTTTCAACTGCAATGGCATCAATGGCAATCATAGTGCTGTCTGAGAACTTCAGTTCCATGCAGACTGTGTCAACATTAAACTCGCATGATAATAGACGATTCATAGTAAATCCTCCGTGATTTCATATTTTGAGACAGAAAAAAACGATGCTAAATCTTTCAATTCGACCTCGTTCTTTTCAATGCTGTTTTCCAATCCTGTAAGACAGATTCCATAAAACTGTTGTTCTTATGGAATTGCTGTCGTATCGGCATATGGGGAAAGAGCTGTTTTTGTTGAAAAAGGTAAAAAAGGGAAGTGCGCTGAATTGAAATTCCTGTTTCCGCATATTGCACACAAGGTGTAATAACATAGTATCATTTGCAAGCATATATGAATTGCCGGATATGGATATAATGATATCCTGTTGCCGATAAGGGTAATATCGCAGAACTGTTTGGCGATGATATGAATATGTGGGGAGAAATAGTTAAGGCAATTGATAGGGTTAATGAAAATGCGGCAGCAATGTAGGGTGTTTGAAAGCCGGTCGGAGCGAACAAAAGTTTTAAGAATAGTCAGAAAAAACAAAAATACAGTATCTTTTCCCTTTTCCTTGTGATATAATATAGACATCAAAGAAAGGCTAGAGGAGGTAGTTGCAATGAAGACTATAATAACTACTAAGAACTTTAATGCAAGCGATGCACTTAAAGAGACAATTGAAAAGAAGCTCAGCAAGCTGGACAAATACTTTTCAGATGAGATTAATGCTAACGTTAAGCTTTCTTCAGAAGGCTCAAGGGACAAAATTGAAGCTACGATAGCAAACAGGGGAACAATATTCAGAGCCGAGGAATCAGGCAATGATATTTATGATTCTGTAGACAGAATTGTAGACAAGCTGTCAAATCAGATGTCAAGATTCAAGACCAAGCTTCAAAAAAAACACAAGGACAACAAGGATTTCTTCTTTGCGGATATTCCTGAAACAGAAGAAACCGAAAAAGAAATCAGCATAGTAAAAACTAAAAAATTCCAGCTGGAGCCTATGAATGCAGAGGAAGCTATTATGCAGATGGAACTTCTTGGACACAATTTCTTCGTATTCCTTGACATGGAAACCGACAGCGTAAACGTTGTCTACAGAAGAAAAAACAACAGCTACGGCTTGCTTGAAACAACATACTGATTTATGAATACGCAATGTATATGGAGGCAGGGTGAAATATTCCCTGCCCTGTTTGTTTTTTGTGTGTTTCCTATTGAAAAGGGGTTATTTCTTATGTAAAATAATATATAATAATTCTTAGGGGACAATTATGAGCAATTTTTTTCAGACAATATTTTCAAATATAGGTATAGCGGACATTCTGGACATACTGGTGGTAGCCTTTATAATATACAAAGTGCTGGAATTTATCAGGGAAACCAGAGCGGAGCAGCTTGTCAAGGGACTTCTTCTGCTTGCTGCTGCGTTTTTTGTGTCTGATTTTCTGAATATGAACACTCTGAACTGGATACTCAAAGGCATTACCACAATGGGAATCATAGCACTGGTTGTTGTGTTTCAGCCTGAGCTTCGCAGAGCTCTGGAGTATGTCGGACGAAACAAATTCGTAAGAGGCAGTATGCTCAATATAGGCAAAGAAAAAGCCGTCAAGATTACAGATGAATTTGTGACTGCGCTTCAGACCCTTTCCTCAGAAAAAACAGGGGCTCTCATAGTTATCGAGCGTCAGACGGCATTAAATGACAGAGTTGAAACAGGCACAATAATAGATGCGGATATTTCGGAGCAGCTTATAGGCAATATATTCTATGAAGGAGCGCCGCTTCACGACGGTGCGGTTATAGTCAGAGGCGACAGGCTCTATGCGGCAGGCTGCGTGCTTCCGCTGACCGAAAACAAAACTCTTGACAAGGAGCTTGGCACCAGACACAGAGCAGGCATAGGCATTACAGAGCATTCGGATGCTCTGGCAATTATCGTGTCAGAGGAGACGGGCGTTATTTCAATGGCCAAGGACGGAAATATAACCAGATATCTTGACACCAAGACAATCGAAAAAACACTTCTGAACCTGTATATTCCGCAGGAATCCGCCAAGCCGTCCCTGATTGGAAAACTGATGGGAGGTAAGAAAAATGTTTAACAACAAAATTGCAAACGTCATTCTTGCCTTCGTAATATCCATAGGACTGTGGTGCTATGTGGTGTATGCGGTGAATCCGGTTCAGAAACAGACCTTCAGGGATATTCCCGTACAGCTTGTAAACGAGGAGACGCTCAACGAAAACGGCCTTGCTGTAGCCAATGATACGGCAATAACCGTCAATGTGGCGGTTGAAGGAAGCCGCAAGGTGCTGGCGGCAATGGATACAGACAGCTTTACGGCCACTGCGGATGTTTCGCAGTGCATTGCAGGTACCAACAGTGTGGCGGTTGAGATTAAAATGACCAAAAACGCAAGCCTTGCCTCCGACAATACGCTTACGGTGCAGATAGAGGTGGAGAAGCTTGTTACGGAGAGCAAAGATATAAAGATTAAATACAGCGGTGAGGCAGGCAGCGGCAGAGAGGTCGAGGCAGAGCTGACAGGCGACAGGACAGTCAGTGTGTCAGGCGCCGAATCTCTGGTTGCAAAGGTCGCCTATGTGGCTGCCGATGTCAGCGTAGCCGACGTCAAGACAGCAGATCAGCTTATGGATGCGAAGCTTGAACCTGTTGACAGCAGCGGCAGCACAGTTAAAAATGTCAGCGTTTCAAAAGAAACAGCAGAGCTCAGGGTGTCAATTTACAACACCAAAAAAGTATCGCTGGTCGTAAAAACCACGGGACAGCCGCCGTCAGGATACAGCCTTGAGGGCGTCAAAAGTCAGGAAACGGTAGTGCTGAGAGGCAGCGAGACGGCACTTGAAAACATAACCTCCGTCACTGCCGAATATATAGATATAAGCGGGTTTACCCAAACCACAGAGGTAAAGCTTTCTCTTGTTTTGCCTGATGGTGTGGAGCTTTCATCAGAAGAAAAGACTCCGGTGGCGCAGATTTATATAGATGGGGACGGAACTTCTGATGTGAGCATCGGAATCGATGCCATAAACATCAGGAATCTTGATGACGAGAGCTATGATGCAGATATCATATCGGGAAACATAAGTATTTCAGTGACAGGTGACAGCAGTGTGACCGAAAACGATTTTACTTTGAGTATAAATGTAAAAGGGCTTGATGCGGGAGAGCACGAGGTTCCGCTGACAGTCAAATACAAAGGGAGCGGGACTGTGACGTCGGCGCCGGATACGGTGACGGTCAGAATTTCCGAAAAAGAGTAAGACAGGAGTTTATATGGGGAAATTATTTGGAACAGACGGAGTCAGAGGTGTGGCAAACAGTCAGCTTACGCCGGAGATGGCATACAGACTCGGCAAGGCAGGAGCAGCAGTGCTTGGCAGACATAAGCATGGCAGCCCTCTGATTGTGATAGGCAGAGATACAAGAATATCGGGAGATATGCTCGAAAACGCTTTTGCCGCAGGTGTAATGTCGGCAGGAGGCAATGTAATCAAAGCAGGAGTGATACCTACACCTGCCGTTGCGTTTCTGGTGGGAGAGTACGGAGCTGATGCAGGCACTGTAATATCAGCTTCACACAATCCGTTTGAATACAACGGTATCAAATTCTTTAACGGAGAGGGCTTCAAACTAAGCGATGCCGTTGAAGACGAAATCGAAGATATCATATTAAACGGTGCAGAGGAGACATTTGCGCCGGCAGAGCAGATAGGCACTGTTTCCTGCAGGGAAGCAGAGTCGGAGGAGCTTTATGTTAAGCACGTTGCAGCAACAGCAGACGGTGACTTTAAGGGTCTGAAGGTTGTTATGGACTGCGCCAACGGAGCTTCATATATGACTGCGCCGGAGGTATACAGGCAGCTTGGGGCGGAGGTCACAGTTATAGCGGACAGTCCGGACGGTATCAACATTAACGACGGCTGCGGCTCAACCCATCCTGAGAGGCTTCAGCAGGCAGTTCTGGATACGGGCGCGGATATAGGGCTTGCCTATGACGGAGATGCCGACAGACTTATTGTAGCTGACGAAAAAGGCCGTCTGGTAGACGGCGACAAGGTTATCTGCATATGTGCGGCAATGCTCAAATCAAAAGGTATGCTTAAGGGTAATCTTGTTACAGGTACCGTTATGAGCAATCTGGGATTTCATAAGCACCTTGAGGCCATGGGCTGCAAAACCGTATCAACCGGTGTCGGCGACAGATATGTGCTTGAAAGTATGCTTGAAACAGGCGGAGTTATAGGAGGCGAGCAGTCGGGACATATAATATTTCTTGATTATGCAACAACAGGCGACGGCACGCTCGCATCCGTTCAGTTTATAAATGCGGTTAAACACTTCGGCAGGAAGGTGTCAGAGCTTGCAGATGAGATTATTCTGTATCCTCAGGTGCTTGTCAATGCCAGAGTCAAAAACGAAAACAAATCAATATATATGGAAGATAAACAGATAGCTGATGCAGTCAGAAGCCTTGAAGACAAAATGGCGGGAGAAGGTCGTGTGCTTATCAGACCGTCAGGTACGGAGCCTCTTGTCAGGGTCATGCTTGAGGGCAGAGATGAAAACCGGCTTGCGCAGTATGCGCATGAGCTTGCACAGCTTATAGAATCAAAGTTTGCGTAGGGGAGAAGTATACGGATTATGTGTGGTATAGTAGGATATGCAGGCAGCAATAATGCCAAGGAAGTAATAATAGACGGACTCAAAAAGCTTGAATACAGAGGCTATGACTCTGCAGGGATAGCTCTTAATATAAATAATCATATTGAAATAAGAAAACACGTGGGGGAAATCAAAAACCTCGAAAAAATAATAGGCGACAGTGAATTTGAAAGCAACATAGGCATAGGGCATACCAGATGGGCTACTCATGGAGTGCCGTCGGATATAAATGCGCACCCTCACAGCAATACTGACAGCACCATTGCCGTTGTTCACAACGGCATTATAGAAAACTTCGTGGAGCTTCGTGAGATGCTCGAAAAAGAGCATGGCGTTGTTTTCAGGTCCGAGACAGATACGGAGGTTATAGCCCACCTTATAGGCATATATGACAAGGGCGATCTTGTGGATGCGGTATACAGGGCTGTGGGCATGATGAGAGGAGCCTATGCCATAGGCGTGATTTCATCAAAGGATCCGGACAAAATAGTTGCGGTCAGAAAAGACGCTCCGCTGGTTGCGGGAATAGGCAGAGGCTGTAATTTTATTGCATCTGATATTCCTGCGCTTCTCAAATATGTAAGAGAGGTTTATCTTATCGAAAACGGAGAGACAGTAGTTCTTGACAGGGATTCGATTAAAATATATGACGAGAACAGAAACGAAGTCAGACGTGAAGTGTTCCATGTGACATGGGATTCCGATGCCGCAGAGAAAGAAGGCTACGAGCATTTTATGCTCAAGGAGATTTACGAGCAGCCTAAGGGGGTTGCCGAAACCCTGAACAGAAGACTTGACGAAAACGGCAGTATTAAACTTGACGGAATCAGCCTTACAAGAGAGGAACTTGACAGCATATCGAGGGTATACATAGTTGCCTGCGGTACAGCTTACCATGCCGGACTCATAGGCAAGGCCGCAATTGAGAAATTTGCCAAAATTCCCGTTGAGGTTGATGTTGCTTCGGAGTTCAGATACAGAGATCCCCTTATAGACGACCGCACCCTGTTTATAGCCATAAGCCAGTCGGGGGAAACCCTTGACACCCTTGCGGCGCTCAGAGAGGCCAAGCGAAAGGGAGCCAGAGTTTTATCGGTTGTGAATGTGGTTGGAAGCTCGGTTGCAAGGGAGTCTGACGATGTGTTCTATACATGGGCAGGACCGGAAATTGCAGTTGCCTCAACCAAAGCATATACAACCCAGCTTATGTGTATGTATCTGCTGGCTCTTTATATGGGGCAGGTGAGAGGCACTATGGACGACGGATACTTTGAGGAGATTGTGAGCCAGCTCAAAGCGCTTCCGGGCAAAATCGAAAAAGTGCTGAATCAGGAAAACCATATAGCTGAAATAGCTGAGAAGATATACAGAAACAACAATGTGTTTTTCATAGGCAGAGGGATGGACGCATCTATAGCATATGAGGGTTCTCTCAAACTCAAAGAGATTTCATACATCAACTCATTTGCAATGGCGGCAGGAGAGCTGAAGCACGGCACTATTGCGCTGATAGAGCCGGGTACGCCGGTTATAGCTCTTGCCGCACAGGAAAAGCTGTACGAAAAAATGCTTTCAAACATACAGGAAATCAAAGCCAGAGGCGCATTTGTAATCGGTGTCGCAAAAGACAATTCGGATGCCATCGAAAAGCAGGCGGATATGACAATCTACATACCGGCCTGCATGGACGAGGTTTCACCGGTGCTCGAAATAGTGCCGCTTCAGATACTGGCATACCATATTGCAAGGCTCAGAGGCTGCAATATAGATAAGCCAAAGAATCTGGCCAAGTCAGTAACAGTTGAATAATTTTACATCAGGGCAGAGGCAGGCTTTTAATCCTCTGTCCGTTTTTATAGATGGAGAAAAAATTTTTTAATTTTGTTAGCACTCACTGTTGACGAGTGCTAACAAAAGGTGTATAATAAAACCATAGAAAAGGAAAACACAATTTGATACAGTGGGTATCCACTATGGGTAATGGAGGTAAATACAATGTTAATGACAAACTTTTTAGGAGAAAACTTATTTGACGGATTCTTTAGTGATTTTGCAAGACCTGAGAGAAGACTTACAGGCAGCATGGGACACGAAGCATCGATAATGCGCACAGATGTTAAAGAGTCGGACGAAGGCTTTGAGCTTCACATAGACCTTCCGGGCTACAACAAAGAAGATATTAAAGCCGAAATCAAAGACGGCACACTGACAATCAGCGCATCGACAAACAGCGAAAAAGAAGACAAGGACAAAGACGGCAAGTTTATCAGGAGAGAAAGATTCAGCGGCAATTGCAGCAGAAGCTTTTATGTAGGCGAAAATCTTAATCAGGAAGACATCAAAGCAAAATTTGAAAACGGTATTCTGAAGCTTTTCGTACCGAAAAAAGAAAACAAGCCGGAAATTGAAGAAGCCAAATATATTGCAATAGAAGGCTAAACGGGGTAATCAGATATAAGGCAGGTAAGGCGGGAGTGGCTGTAAGGCAGATGCTTCCGCCTTTTTCAGCAGGGGGTGTTAATGATGAACAAACGAGATTATTATGAAATTCTTGGCATAGATCGCTCCGCTTCCGAGAGTGAACTGAAATCGGCATACAGAAAACTGGCAAAAAAATATCACCCCGATGCAAATCCGGGCGATGGGAAGTCGGAGGAAAAATTCAAGGAGATTTCCGAAGCATATGATGTGCTCAAAGATCCCGAAAAAAGAAAGCTGTATGACAGATTCGGCCATGCGGCATTTGATGAGAGTATGAATTACAGGCAGCCGGAAAATGAGAATTACAGGGAATATCATTTTAACGGAGCTGATTTTGAGGATATTTTTAAGGATATATTCGGAGGATATTCGCACAGGAGAGCCTCAAAAGGTGCAGATATAGAGACGCAGCTTACAGTATCCTTTGATGAGGCGGCTTTCGGCGCAACAAAAAAACTGTACTTTGAAGGAAACACCATGAAGCCCTTTGAGGTCAAAATTCCGGCAGGTATAGACGAAGGTCAGAGCATCAGACTTAAAGGCAACGGACATCAGGGCGAAGGCGGAATGCCTGCAGGCGATATGTATATAAAGATACACATAGCCCAAAAGCCGGGATATGAGAGAAAGGGAATGGACGTTTATACTACGGGGGAAATTCCGTATACGACTGCGGTTTTAGGCGGCAGTGCGGTGTTCCCTACACTTTATGGCAGAGTCAGATGCAATATACCGCCGGGAACACAGTCCGGAAGCAAAATAAGGATAAAAAACAAAGGTATAGTATCAATGAAAAACAGGGGTCAGTATGGTGACGAATATGTAACGGTACAGGTTTCTGTTCCTAAAAATCCTACGCCGCAGGAAAAAGAAAAGCTGCGGGAGCTTGCTAAGCTTGAAAAAGCCTCTTAGAAGCATTGAATAAACAGAATAAACACCCTCCGGGAGTAATAGATTTTAATAATATTACTTTTAGGGGGTTTTTATGTATAGAGCAGTAGTAACAGGCGGAGGCTGGTCAGGAATTGCAGCAGCCCTTGGCGCAAAAAAAGCAGGCGCGGAGGTTATTCTTCTTGAAAAAACAGATATGCTGCTTGGACTTGGCAATGTGGGCGGAATAATGAGAAACAACGGCAGATATACGGGGACGGAAGAAAACATTGCTCTTGGAGCAGGGGAGCTGTTTGACATAACAGACAGCTGTGCAACCCATACCAGTATAGATTTTCCGGGTCACAGTCATGCCAGCCTGTATAATGTTATAAAAGTGGAGCCGCAGGTCAGAAGGCTTCTCAGAGAAAAAGGAATAGATGTAAGGCTTGTGAGCAGAGCTGTAGATGTGGAGATGGCAGGAGAGTGCATAGAAAGCATTGCCCTTGCAGGCGGTGAAAAAATACAGGGAGATGTGTTTATAGAATGTACCGGCTCTACCGAGCCGGTTAAAGATACAACCGCCAACAAATAATTTATGTACTATAGTCCCATATAAACCTATAGCTGTAAGTTGTTTTTATTATTGCAAAGGCTGGATTTTTAATAAAGTCGTGAGTGAGTTCCTATAACTGTGTTGCAGAATTATAGAAAAAATATTTTGGACAAGCAAAAAATAAGATGAAACTATAAGGAAGCCGAAACAGGCTTCTTTTTGTTTTCCGGAGGTGAGGAAATGAAAGAAACAGAAGTGATTGCAATATGCAACCAAAAGGGTGGTGTGGGGAAAACTACGACTGCTGTAAATCTTGGTGTCGGGCTTGCGAAAGAAGGGAAAAAAGTACTCCTTATTGATGCAGACCCACAAGGAGATTTGACATCACATCTGGGCTATTTTAACGGCGACACTATTGATATTACACTTGCAAACCTGATGCAGGACATAATTACAGAAGAAGACTTTGGCATCGAAAAGGGGATTATACATCAGAAAGAGGGAATAGATTTGATACCGTCAAATCTTGAGCTGTCAGCTATGGAGGTGAGCTTGGTTAATGCTATGAATCGGGAAAGAATTATGAAGAACTACATAGACAGAATGAAAGTTAATTATGATTATGTTCTTATAGATTGTATGCCGTCACTTGGAATGATTACAATTAATGCACTGACAGCAGCAGACAAAGTCATTATACCTGTACAGGCACAATTCTTGCCGGCAAAAGGTATGACTCAGCTGCTAAAGACAATTGGTAGAGTGCGGAAAAACACAAATCCCGAATTAAAGATAGGTGGTATACTCATAACTCTCGTCGATAGAAGAACGAATATTGCAAGAGAAGTTGAAAACACAATAAAAAGTACCTATGGCAGTCAGATAAGAGTATTTGATACGAAGATACCAATAGCCATAGCAACTGCCGAGTCACCAGCAAAAGGTGAAAGCATTTTTAAGTATGATTCTAAAAGCTCTGTAGCAGAGGCTTATAGCAGATTTACAAAGGAGGTTATGGACAATGGCGAAAAACAAAGAACTCGACATTCCGCTTCC
>CAVDMD010000079.1:0-1133 GCA_963609975.1 bacterium
GCGCTTAATTTAAGCTCCTTAATCAGGCTCTTTGCCTTATCAATATTATCGCTCTTATCATCACTGTCAAGCTTGACCTCTGCGGTATCTACAAGAGCAAATTCACTGAAATGAGGTGTCTTGAATTCATAAAAATCCACCTTGTCCTGTGTAATTCTCTTACCCTCAAGCTTCTCTAAAGCATTATCACCTATATGTACCGCAGCTATGTCCTTGTCTTTGAGAGCATCAGGCACTGCAAATCTCACCGTCATATATCCCTTGAACTGTGATATTACAGTATCGCCTGATTTAACGGCAAGTCTGAACACCTGTCCGTTTGTTCCTACCATAGCCTTCTGTGTTTTGTCAGGCTCTGACACTCTGCCTATTTCGATTACCACTGTCTTGCCTGAGGCTTCGCCTGCTATCTGGTCTAAAGTCACCTTATCAAGGTTGATTTCCCCTGCATCAGTCTTAACGGTAACTGTTGCAGAAGTATCCTTTGATATGCTTTCAAGGGTGCTCTTAGGCAATTCAAAGTTGACTGTCTCAGTGTCCTTTGCAGATGATGCACTGATAACCACCTCTTTAGAGTTGTTTTCCTTAGCCTGTTTTACAAGATCCGCGGCTGTTTCATCTGTCACTGTTGCCGTAGCTGTTGTTCCTGATGTTTTAACCTCTGCAGGTGCTGTGGTTATTTTGGTATCGCTGCCTGATGTTGTTACCTGTGATTTGCTCTGGTCGCCCATAGTAACACCCGGTACCTTTGTCCAGTCGGTTGTATAGAACCAGTAAATATATTCTCCGCCACTCAGCGTATAGGAGCTTGCTGCTACATCTGATAAGCTGCCGTTCACTTTAAACATCCAGCCGGAGTTCTCTCCCTTATCAAATTCGCCTAAACCATCAATTTCTGCAATGTATGTCCCGGATGCCTTTAAGGTATATGTCTTGCCCGCATTACCCAAAACAGCTTTTAAAACATCCATTACGGTTGTCCTGCCGGCTTCTATTGTATAGGCATCATTCTTAACCACTGCTTTTCCATCTGCATCGTAAACACCAATAGAAACAGCATTTTCTTTTGTCACGGATGAACCATCCGCTGGATTCACAGTAATGACAAAGTCAGCCGTCTTTGCGATGCTCTT
>CAVDMD010000079.1:1841-10624 GCA_963609975.1 bacterium
ATATGTGTATCCTCCCCAGGAACCGTCGTTAGCCTGCTGCTTCAGCATATAGTCAATCAAGTCATCTCTTGTAAGAGATGCACCATTTGGAAGCTCAAACTTATATGAATCATAAGCAAGCAATATGTATGGGGCTGAATAAATTCCATATGCGCCTAAGGAATCAGTGTTAGATGTATAAAGCATTTTGAGCAAATCATACTGCTTGCCATCCTTATCATTTATCCTCTGTGGATCATAGCCCATTGCAACAAGCGCAATAACATCCTTTGCAATAGTCCCCAAAGAAACGGAGGAATTGGTTATGTCCTCATAAACCTTTCCAAGATATGCTTTCTGATTGCTTTCTGACAAGCTCCTAGCATCTGCATACAGTGCTGTAATCCAATCGCTATCCGTGCAGTACTCTGTTTTTTCTGCAATGGATGCAACAGCTTTTTTGATAGCAGCATTCTGTTCACGCTCGCTGAGTGCAGCAACTGTAACACCATCCTTGGTAACAGGAAGTCCGCCGTCCACAACAAACTGCAGTGCATACAGGAGTTCTCCGCTTGCATCAGTTGAATCATACGGATGCTGAATTTGAATATAGTCAGCCGCTCCATCACCATTTGCATCTACATTGATTGTTGCTTCATTTTCACCTACTTTATAACTATCGCCTTCATAAGTATTTCCACTAGAAATAAATTCTTTTTTGTTATCATAATTGTAAGCAATGAATTTTGAACCTGAATTTTTTATTTTCACACTAGATGTATTTGCTTCAGCATTGATGATATATAAATCCTTTGTTTCTGGTGTTGGCGTATAATCTGGTGCAGGATATGATGTATATGTATACCCATCCTTTACCCAGGTGTCGGTTGTTTTAATTGTTTTAGAACCAATGGTAATCTCTACAGGAAGCTGATATACGAGCCTGATTACGCATATGAAATTGCTCTGCCCTGAAGCATTATATGGAGTCTGAATGTATATATAATCTGAAACATTATCATTATTTGAGTCAACGCTGCACGTAGCAGTACTTTCACCTTTAGTACTGTCTTCATACCCGCCATTCAGCCAATTCTTATCTGAATCATAATTGTATGCCAAGAAATCCCCGCCGCTATAACCGGATATCGTCACACTTTCTGTGCCGGGCTCTACTGCAACCTCATATACCGTTGCGGTCCCCGCCACATATGTATCTGTCACCGTTGCTGCAGTCGCCTCAGCTGTCAATGTTTTACCTGCTGCTGACACGGTCACCGGGCACACAGATGTTCCCTCACCAAACACCGCCCCCACCGGCATCATACTTAGCACTACTGCAAATGTAAGCAGCATTGCCATTACCTTAGTTATAACTCTTTTCTTTTTCATCTTTTCTCCTTCCTTAATCACTGTGGTTTTAAGTTATAGAGAACTGATAAAATCCACCTTAATACGGCTGTTTGTCTGCCCTGCCTCAAAAAACAGACAGGGAAGAAATACACAGATTTCTCCCCATCAGATGTTTAATGTCAAAACAGCATAAGACTCTGTTTGAGTCTCAGCCTGTAAGGTATTGATTCCTTTCCAATTCTCCGTTGGGTTAAATCACTGTTTTATGCATGTTTCCTGACTCAGAGATTGTGATACCGTCTGCCTTCCCGGTTACCCAGTGACATAATAGACAGCACTCCCTCATTACAGTGGCGGGACCGTACAGGATTTGCACCTGTTTCCATCTTGGCTTTCCTTGCGAAAAGAACATAAAACCGCTATTAAATTGTATAAACATATTATCACAATCCGTATACAATGTAAAACCTAACATACAGTATATACGAATTTGTTTAATAATATCAGGGCATAGCTGCCACCTGATTATCTGTCCCAGCAGGTTTTTTTGTCCTGCTCCGTAATGGCACGAATCACCCTGCAGGGATTGCCTACTGCCACCGAATTGTCAGGTATGTCTTTGACTACGACACTGCCTCCTCCGATTACGACATTGCTGCCGATAGTAACTCCGGGCATAACATGAACGCCTGCACCAATCCAGACATTATCTCCCACGGTAATAGGATATGCGTATTCCATGCCCTGATTGCGGCGTTCAAAGTCAATGGGATGTCCGGCTGTATGAAAACCGCAGTCAGGTGCAATAAACACATTGCTGCCGAAGCGTACTTTTGCTTCATCTAAAATAACTGTATTATGGTTTGCATAGAAATTCTCCCCGATTTCAATGTTATAGCCGTAATCGCACCAGAACGGCGCAATAATAACAAAATTTCCTTCTGTTTTGCCAAGCAGCCTGTTTATGGTTTCACGCTGACCCTCTTTGTCTGACGGAGGAAGCTGATTGAACTGATGGCAAATCTCTTTTGCGGCTGTTCTTTCTGCCAGCAGGCTCCTGTCATTATTTGCATCATACAGCATCTGTCTTTGCATTTTTTCTTTTTCTGTCATTTCATTTGTCTCCATTGTCTTCAACATATCAGAGAGCAATGCCACTCTAAACATCATTTCGGATAAGCTTTGTTATCCGAAAGTATAGTTTTGTGTTCAGCCACGCTGTCTGATGGTTTTCAGGATTTATCCTGAACCTGTTTATAAACAGCGTTCCACTATTCAGATAACCGGCGGTGCCAAACAGATTGTTATACCCCGGATTTACAGGGTTGTAAGTGTTTCCTGTCTCATGTCCCCGATGCCGTTTTATCCGCTAATACCCAAAGCAGGCATAATATATTAATATATTATGCCTGTCGCTCTGGTGAACTACAACTATTTATATATGAGGTTACACTGAAAAACTGTTATCCGATGTTATATTTGGCTTCTGTTTCTGATGTTGTTTTGTCCAGAATTTCAAATATTTCATCAACATTTTTCTTAGTAATATTAATAGGAGGTATGAACGATAATCTGTTGTTGTAGTATCCGTTAAGCTGAGCAAGCAGTCCTGCTTCTCTCATAGCATTTACAAGAGCTGCGGTTTCTTCAACTGCCGGTTCTTTTGTGTCACGGTCTTTAACATATTCAATTCCGAAATATACACCGATTTGTGAATATGTGCCTACCATCTTGTGCTTTGACATATATGAGTCAAGAACAGTCTTCAGATATTCGCCTGTTTCAGTGCATTTTTCAAGCAGACCGTCTTCTTCTATTATTTCAATAACCTTATTTCCTACTGCACATCCGAGGGAGTTTCCTGCATATGTACTGCATATGAATCCGGGACCTGCCGCTTCAAAGATTTCTGCTCTTGCAACAACGGCACTCATAGGAACTCCCGCACCCAGAGCCTTGCCGACAAGTGTGATATCAGGAACAACTCCGGAATGTTCACTTGCAAACATCTTGCCTGTTCTTCCGAGGCCTGTCTGGATTTCATCAAATATAAGGAGGAATCCGTATTTGTCTGCCAGCTTGCGCAGCTCTGCAAGGAATTCTTTTGGAGGAGCAATATACCCTGCTGAGCTCTGCATAGGCTCAACAATCATTGCTGCCACATTGTTAACGCCTGAGAACGGATTGCCAAGGCTTGTCTGTGAAGAAGCCATCAGCTCGTCAATAAACTTAACGCAGTGCATATCGCATGAACCGTATTCCTTGTCATAAGGACATCTGTAGCAGTATGCATAAGGGAATCTTTCTATGCAGTGGTCTGCCATAGGTACCGGATTATACCATCTGTGCATACCGCCTGCACCTGTAATACCCATAGTTGCCGTATTCTGTCCGTGATATCCGCCGTAGAATGAAATTATATGAGTTTTCTTTGTATAATATCTTGCCGATCTTATAGCTACTTCTACAGCGTCTGATCCGCTCAGCGCAAGTCTTACTCTCTTTTTGTAGTCGCCCGGTGTGATTTCAATAAGTTTTTTTACCAGCTTGATTCTTTCAGGTGTAGGGAAGTCAAACCAGTTGTCAAGTTCCATGTACTGCTCTTTGAGAGTTTCTGCGATTCTTGGATCTCTGTGACCTATATTCATGGTTGACATACCTGAAATACAGTCAATGTATTCTTTTCCGTCCACATCCCAGATTCTGTTGCCCTTGCCTGATTTGATAATAGGCGGGTTATCCCATTTTGTAAACAGCACATCTCCCGGATGTTCTTCTTCAAGGAATGACATCAGACCTTCCCTGTTTTTTTCTGTGGTTGTTTTACATTCATCAATCTGTTTGATCAGTTTTTCATAAGGTTTCATTGTACTTACTCCTTTCTTGTTTATAGAATTTATTTTTCAGGCCATATTTTTACATCATCTTCCAAAAGCCATTCATATCTGGCATCATTAACCCTCTTGTCCCATGGATTGCCGTCAAGATGTCTTATCATCCAGCAGTACCACATAGGATATCCCGGAGCTGTTGCCTGTGGATGAGTAGGGCCTCCCGGAATACATAAAGCGCTGTTGTCAACTATTTTATATGCCTCATCGCCTATAAATGCAGCGCCAAAGCCTTCAGGTCTTTCAAATCTGTAGTAATATACCTCCGGCTGGTCGTGTCCGTGAGGGATAAAGCTTGACCATCTGCCCGGATAGTTAATTACCTCTCCGATTACCATGTTTGAATATGGGGCATTAGACAAATCAAAAACAGTTCTTACTGTTCTTCTGGCCATATCGTTCCATACATCCTTGCCGAAAACATCACTGCTGCAGTCCTCAGGGGCATAGAATCTGCTTTCAAACACTCTGTCATTATCTGTCTGCTGAATTAAAAACTCAGCGTCTGTAAGTGCTGTAATCTTAACTGCAGTATTCTTGCATACATGGAGCACTGTAGGGTTTTCGTCAAGAAGCGAACTTCTTGAAGCTGTTTCGGATTTGTCTTCCCATTCAAATTTAATGCTGCCGTTCATCAGAAGAAAAGCGCTCTCTTTAACAGCATCATTAAATTCGGCTGACTCACCTGCCGGAAGTCTGTATACGCCGATATCCATAAGCATATCGGCAGTCACACCTTCCATCTTTGTAATCACATTGTATCCATTAGTTAACTCAGGTATTTTAATTAACATACTGTCACCTCTTTTCCGAATTCATTGGTATACTAATATATTAGTATACCAATGAATGTTTGTCAACAGCATATGTTAAAAATTTTATGTTTTTTAGCAGAAAAAAATGGAAGACATCTCCTGCCTGTCTGCATCAGCTGAAATAAACCCGCATAACAGCGCAGGGAATCCGGATTTTTACATTTCCGGATTCCCTGTTTAACTTGCCTTTTTCAAAATGGAAGCTAATCTTTCACTTCATCTTCCAAGAAAAATTCAGTCAGCTCTTCAGCAATTTCAAACGGACATTCCTGAAGGACTTCGTGCATCCTGCCTTCAAGCATCTTCACCTTTGCATCGGGCAAAAGCTGCTTAATCTTTTCCTGAAGCTCGGTTGAAACCACATCGTCTTTAGTTCCCCACATAAGGTGAACAGGACATTTTATATACTGCAGAAATCCTGTATTGTTGGCAAGTTCCATTCCCCACCATACAGCTTTGTAGCATCTTAGAGGCCATGTGGCAAGAAGCTGTTTTGCATATTTAGGGTATTCAGAATCATAGAATGTATCTATTGAAGGCCAAATATCCCTGTCATCAATATTGCCCTTAGCCCACTCTTCAAAGGTTGCAGCAAATCCGCTGATTTCTTCCGGCGTATCATTAAACCCTGTAAAAGTGGATATAAGTGCCACCTTGCGTACCCTGTGCGGATATGAGAATGCAACAGACTGTGCAACCATACTTCCTAACGATTGTCCCGCAAGATAGAAATCATCGATGCCTATTGCCTCAGTAAAGGCTGCAATATCTTCTGCGTGCTGCTGAACTGTATATGCAAACTGCTCAGGTTTATCGGTATGTCCATGCCCTCTTAAATCAACTGCATAGATATGAAAATTCTCCTGCATTTTTTTTATCACTCCCCTGTACCCCAGAGAAGAGTCTGAAAATCCATGAATCAGGATTAACGGCTCTTTTTCAGGATCCCCCAGTTCCATATAAGCCATATTTATGCCCGTATTTAATCTGACACGTCTGCAATAATCTTTCCACTCGTAGAATTCAGGTAGATATTTAACTGCCATTGGACTCCTCCTTATCTGTATTCATCACGCAATGGGTTTTTGATCACGAATATAATAGCAACCAATCCGAATGCAATCAGAATAGACATAATTACACCGAAATAAAGTTCGCCGAATACCATTTGAGCTCCTGTCATCCAGAAAGAACCCAGGAAGCATCCAAGACATGATGCAATCCAAATTGTCGAAGTTGCAAGTGCGATGGAGGCCTCATTGCTCTGCTTTGCGGCAAGTTCAGTGCAAACCGTCAGTATTGCATACCATCCCCAGCCTGCAATAAACGTTCCTATGGCAATGAACAGAAAGCTTCCGCTCCAGTAAAACAGTGAACAGCCAAGGATTATCATAAGACAGCTGCAAGATATGAAATACTGCCTGTATACTGTTCTCATTTTATCAAAGATAAGTCCTCCGAATACTCCACCTGCAGTATAAAGTGATAACAGAATGCCTGCCTGCGTTGATGAGCCGAGGTTATTATCCACAACGAAAGGTGACATAATCAGAAGCAGACCGTAAAGTGCCATAGTCAAAATAATTATAACTATACAGTAAACGATAACATTCAGTTCTATTTTTGTTTTCCCTTTTGCTGAGACTGCTTCAGTTACGGTATCAGTTTCTTTGATTTCTGACGGCTCTTTAATGAAGAATGTAGAAACAAGAGGGATGATTGCAAGAAAATATGAGTACGCTGCTACGTGCCAGTGAATTTCACCAAGAATTCCTGCAATTAAAAGCACTACCACCGAACCTGCATTCATTGAGGCAACACGCCATCCCAAAATCTTCTGTCTTTCTTTTCCCTCGAATATTTCTGAAACATAGCCGTTGATAACAACTAATGCTCCAAGGCCAAGCCCGAAAACAAGGCGGGAAAGCATCAGTACTGCAAAGCTCTTATAGAAAATTGCCGGTACTACGCCACCTATAAGAATGAACAAACACCCAAGGGTTAAAGCAGTTCTGTATTTCATCCTCTTCCCTACGATGGCACCAATTGCAAGTGCAGCAATACAGTAAGTAATATTTGGAATGGTTGCAACTAATGAAACCATTGTGTAGCTTAAATCAGGGAATGCATCAGAAATATTATCCAGTACCGGATTGAAGCCATTGATGCTGTCTCCCAGAAATGATGTCGCAATAATTGCGATAATTATAAGGTTTAGACCGCTATGTTGTTTACTTGTCATTTTTTCACTCCTCTTCTGTACTTTTTTCAAAAAATGTCATTTCTAAAATTAATTCTAACAGTTAGTCTTCCTTGTTTATAGAATTTATTTCTCAGGCCATATTTTTACGTCATCTTCTATAAGCCTTTCATACCTGCTGTCATTAACCTTTTTGTCCTATAGTTTGCCATCAAGAGCAGTATCATATGGAATATCCAGGAGCTGTCGCCTGAGAATGAGTTGAACTTCCCGGAATTCAAGGTTAATTCAGCTAATCAGCACACTGTCACCTCCTTTTTGGCTCTGTTTGATATACTAATATATTAGTATATCAAACGAGATTTGTCAACCGCTTTATCTCAATAAACTGTATGTTTTTGCTGTCCCCGTTCCTTTTTTTAATACAAAAAACCGCTCTGCATATCATAAAAAATGCAAAGCGGTCCGGTTGCCATGTATTCACTCCTGAACAAAATACTCCGGATACTGTTTTATCAGCTCGTCATCTGCTTCTGTCTTGTAATGGTCGTGATGAACATCCATAATCTTTCTGAGGTCATCTTCATATCCGTTTTCGATACATTCAACAATTTTCAGATGACTTTCATATGACTTTTCAAGGTTGTCCGCCATCATCATATCCAGCACAAGAACTCTGATATAGTGCGCCATAAATCCCGATATTGTATCCCAGATGATTTCGTGACCTCCACATTCAAACAGGGCTCTGTGGAATTTGTTGTCATGCTGGATATATGCCTTGTAATCTCTTTTTTTAAGAGAAAACTCCATCATAAGAAGCTTATCCTCAACAAGCTCTTTGACTTTTGTTTTTTCTTCGCATAATCTCATAAATATATCTGTTTCAAGGATATGCCTCATATATGTGATTTCTTTTACAAGCTTAAAATCAATTTTGGAAACATAAGTCCCGCGCTGCGGATATATATCGATAAACTTCTCTTCTTCAAGTCTTTTTAACGCTTCTCTTATCGGAGTTCTGCTCACATTGAATTTCTCGCACAATTCGGCTTCAATGATTTTTGTTCCCGGTTTCAGCTCCATAAACTGAATTTCCTGTTTAATAAGGTCGTATACATTAATTTTTATTCTTCTTCCTGGCATAAAAAACCTCCATCTAATATATTAGTATTTTATTATGTTTTTTTATATATGTCAATGATAAAAATATGTGCAGTATCCGTTATTTTTCGCTGTTTGCAACGGCCTGAGCAGAAAGGCAAAAACAATGGAGTTTTTAATGAGATGGGCATTGTCCTCACTTTCTTTTCTCTAATTTGATTATACAGTTTTTATTTCTGCCCTCTGCGGTGAATGTCGCCTTTACATCAATAAGGCTGTTTAGCATTTGCCTTATCAATCCTTCTCACTCTTTTGGGGGTAAACAATAACGCCCACATTTTCTGTGAGCGTTATCGCCAAAATATTGATTTCAGATACAAAATGCGGCATAGAGAGGAACGATTTTTTTGTTGTCCTCAAAGCCGAAATTTTTGGCAGAGA
>CAVDMD010000080.1:0-10606 GCA_963609975.1 bacterium
AGCAGTTGTATTTGTTATGATTATACCTATGAGCGTATGTGCCTCAGATAATGGTATATCGTTTGATGAAGAGCGCTTTGAGGTGGAGCCGATTGCTGGAGAAGGTCTTATATGCAATGATAAAGCAATAGGAAACGATTCAATTATGACTTTAGCATTTTCGAGTATCACAGTGGTGTTTGAAAAAACATCAAATACTAAAGCCTTTGCCGAGATTATGGCAGTATCAGGAGAAAAAGGGATAACGTCTACGGCACAGTTACAGAGATATAATAGTAGCACAGGTAAATATGCTAATGTATCAGGAGCTGTTGCAAAAAAAACTGTTACTATGAATACAATCCATCATGTTCCAGAGTTTTCGATTTCTGCGTCATATAAATACAGGGTAAAGGTTACTTTGGATGATGGAGATGTAGCACGGATAAAATATGCAAATTTGAAATAAATGAAGCCAAAGGAATAAATATGATAAAACATATGAATGATAGAATTGCAGAACATTACAGTGATGTTTTTAACTATATAATTTCCAGGATAGATAACCTATATGTTGCAGAGGAAATAACTCAGAATGTAATGGAAAAAGCTATACGAAAAAATAATTTCCTTCGAAAAAAAGAAAGCCTTAAAAGCTGGATGATGACTATCGCATCTAATGCAGTCAATGACTATTACCGAGAAATTAAAAGAATAAATGCAACATTACTTGAAGAAGACAAGATGTATATGTTTTCTGATGATACAATTGAAAGTGTTGATAATATTAAAAATGACTTGTTAAATATGATTATTAATAAAGAAGCAGAACGTAATATTATAGAAGCATTGGAGAGTCTTGAGTATAAATATAGAAGTGTAATAAGTCTTAACGCAGTGTGTGGTTTTGATTTTATTGAAATTTCTAAAATACTTAATGTAAATGTTAATACAGTGAGAACAAGGTATTGCAGAGGAATTAAAAAATTGAAAGCTGCATATATACTACTTGCTGGAGGAGATATTTTGAATGAAAGAAAATAATATAGATAAAAAGCCGAAATATGGTTCTTTTGAAGAGATGCTCTGCCATTGCAAAGAGGAATATTGCAGAGAAAGATATGATGCAGAGTCAATAGAGAAAGAAATTATAGATAAAATTATTTTGAAGAGAAGGAACTCCGGAATTAAAAGATTTGTAAGCATAATAGCCGCGGTTGTGTTAGTTCTATCATCAAGTATAGTGATATCAAAATCTTTTTTATCGGATACAGGATATGCAAATTATCTTATTAAAAAGTGCATATATTATGTTTCTCCTATTGATATGAGTATCGAGAGGCTTTCAAACGGAAGTACAATAAGTGAAATATATATAGATAAAGAAGAGGACTTATCTAGATTGGATAAGATGTTTGATAGGATTTTTGAATTTAGATATATTCCAAAGGGGTATAAATTTAAATATTGCAATGCCTCTATTTCAGAGCGAGGACAAATGAGGACATATGTTTATGAGAAAGAAAACCTACATTTATATATTTCATTGCAGGAGTATGATAATAGCAGCAGTACAACACTGGTCGGGGATTATAGCGAGACACTTACTAATGGTGCTGAATTGATTCATGGAAAGCTTGATGATGAAAATTATTCGGCATCAATAATAGATGTTGACGGAAATGTATATAATGTTATAGGAAATGGTGATAAGGAAGATATTATTGACGTTGCAGAAAATATATTATGCGTTAATTAATAGAAAACTTAATATTTTATAAAGAGCTTCTGCAAAAGAAGCTTTTTATGAATAATATACTACTTAATATTGAAGTAAAATACTTAAAAATATAAAAGCTAATAATTATCTTATTTTAGTAATAAAATATATATATTAATTACTGAAATGAGGTAAATATAATTGTCATACGCAAGTTACATTTTAGATAGAATAAATGAATTATGTGAAAAGACCGGTACATCAAGATATCAGCTGGCTAAAAATTCAGGAATTCCAGAGTCATCACTTTCAAACCTGTTTAATAAGAAACATACTCCTAGGTTAGAAACATTAGATAAAATTTGTGATGCGTTTGGAATAACTCTTGCTCAGTTTTTTTCTGATTCAGAATTGTTCCCTAATGTAACGGAGGACGTTAGGCAGTTTACGGAACTTTGGCAGGAATTAAACACTGAGGAACGGCGTTTGACAATAACCTATATGAGAGGATTAAAACGTAAATGATTGAGTAGCTAAGGCTACTCTTTTTATTTGAGGAGAATTGTTATGGCGCGTAGAAAAAGGTTTGGTATAGGTATCTTTGTTTTAATATTGATATTTTTTATAGCAGCATTTGGTCAAGGATTTAAGACAAATGTAGATAATGAAATAGAATATGAAAAACTGGATAAGGGAGATTCCAGTTTTGAGTATTTTGTTGGAAAGGAAGAGGCCCCTGATATTATATTTGTTGGTAGAAATAAGTATGGAAAGATTGAAGCGGTTAAGAAAATTTATATAGTGGATAAATAAAATTTAATGAATTCTGAAATTTTCATATGTATTTTTCCGTCTTATATATAGATGGTAAAAAAGTAATCATTGAAGATGATGAAACTGAAAGCTTAAATCTTATAAACCCACCAATATCAACAATGGGGGCACATCGTGTTTATTGGAAAGACACGCCGCCTTATGGTAGTGCAAGTGATTATTCAACACTTGATCACAGTGGAAGAAAGAGCTTAGTTTGTGAAAAATTCATAAAGGATCTTACAATAAGCGCTACAATAGAACTAATAGGAGCAGGTCTTGTTTCATTAGGTATTGCAGGAGCATTGACTGCTGATCTTTTTAAAGAGTGTGCAAAAATGATAATAGATTGGTATAGAGAACAGAGTCCTAAGGGCAAAGCATTATCATTGACATTTTGGAAAATTCAAATAATAAATGAATAAATGTAGTGGATTTTGAAATTTTAAGTCGCCTATTTCCGTCTTATATATAGAGAATGGAAAGTGAGGAGTGTGGTGCGCATGAAATGTTAAAATCTATGTGATTGAGAAAACTTAATATGATGAGAGATAGACGATAATAGAAGCAGAAAAAGCTTTTATTGTTAAGCCATTTTTTGTTTATTAGGATTGCGAGAGCAAAATGGTGTGAGTATTTATCCCGGTATCCTTGAATACTGTCTGAAAAAGTTATTTCAGATTTGTATAAGAAAGGTTACCGAGATGAAGAAAACTATATATTTAGCTCAGGCAAGCCTGTCCGAAGATGGCAGACTTGTAGAAATTACAGGTAGAGAATTTTATGATATTGTCACCTCTGTTTTGGGTGAAAAAAGATATTTTGTTAGGCTTACCGATGATATTGACTATGAGGGTACAGAAATTATAATTGAGGCTCCTAAGGATTATTATAATGAATGGAGAAAAGAGTACCGTAGACATCTTGATATCAGGAAAGTAAACAGCCTGTATAAGGAAGTATCCTATGAAGATAAAGTGCTCACTATATTAGATGACCTGTATGATAAAGACTATGTTATAGATGTGATAGAGAGAAAAGAGGATATAGAAAAGCTCAAAAGGATATACAGATGTCTTACGGAGCAGGAACAGTACCTTATATATATGCTTTATCTGACAGAGCACCCGATGAGTGAGGGTGAACTTGCAAAAATATTGAATATATCGCAGCAGGCAGTGAATAAGAGAAAGAAAAAGATCCTGAGTAAGTTGGAAAAGTGTTGGCTGAAACCATAGAAAATCTGTATGGTGATGAGGCTGATAGGTACAGGCGCTGTAGCTGCAGCAGCAATAATTGAAGAACCAACATATGGTACAAAAGCTGTTAATTATTTATCTGCATCTGCATCAATATCATTTTCTGACGGCACTGCAACGTGTTCTGGAAAAATTCGAGGAATAGCAGGTAAAACAACAAAAACATCCGTTCATCTTTATTTACAGAAATATGTAAACGGCAATTGGATTAATATTGCTGATTGGACATTCTCAGGAAATACTGTAAACAGAGTGCTAACAAAGACAAAAAGTGTTTTCAAAGGGCATAAATACCGCTCAAAAGCAGTTTGTTACGCTTATATTGGAAGCTCAAGTGAGAAAGTAACGAAATACAGTAGTGTAGTAAAATATTAAAATATACATTATTGAAAAGTAATTATTTTTTGATATTACAATTTTATTAGGAAAGTAATGACCATGTTAAGATTATCACTTCATCACTTACATAAAAATGAACACAACAGCTTAAATAACAAACAATTATTAGGGGAACTACAAAACATTTATATCGCCTTATTTGTTATGGTGGTTTTGATTTGTTACGTATTGATTTATAAACATATAACATATGCTTATGATCCGCATTTCAATGAACAATGGTCTTTTAATTCAAGTTCAGGCGCAAATATTGATAGGATGTGGAATTACGGAAAGCAATATACTCAAGAGCAACCAGTAATAGTTGCAATAATCGATACTGGTGTTGATTTTAATAACAAGGAACTTAAAGGGAGGAAATGGAATCACAAGGATAAAAACTTTTATGAAACGTATGAAAACGCAAACATTGAAAGTTACCATGGAACAATGTGCGCAGAAATAATAGCTGCAAGTCATAACAAATATGGTATCGAAGGAGTTGCAGCATATATTGATTTGGAAATAATGTCTTTACATGTATTATCTTCTCGAAATAGCACCGGAGGTGGGAATGTAAGTGACATAATCGACGCTATAGAATTTGCAGAGGAAAATGGCGCTCATATATGTAATCTGAGTTTGGGGACAAACTTAAATGCTCCTGAACTGCATGATGTAATGCATAATTCAAGAATGCTATTTGTCACGTCAGCGGGAAATGCGATTTCTTTTAGAGGTATAAATATAGATATACGCCCATATTACCCTGCTTCATTTGATTTAAACAATTCAATAAGTGTTACATGCATAGATAAATCTGGAGAGTATTCAAAATCAGCAAATTATGGCAAACATACTGTGGATATTGCAGCACCAGGCATTGATATTCCTGCTGTACAAGATAATGGAGATATCGTTTTTGTAAGTGGTGCATCATTTGCAGTCCCTCATGTTACCGGGATTGCTGCTGTTTTATACGCTTTCGATTCAAATATGTCTGCAAGCCAGTGCAAACAATATATTTGTTCTACAGCACAAAAGAGAGAATCACTTTGTGACAGATGTAAAACAGGGGGAGTCATTGATGGTTACTCTGCGCTAAAAAAATTAATGAAATCTAAGACAGGAGGTGAAAAAATGTAAATGTTTAAACCATCTATAACCAAATACATAAAAACTTGTTTATCATGAAAGGAGAGGAAAAAATGAATAATATCAAAAAATTTCAAATGAAAGCACTCGCTATCCTATTGGTTGCTATTATGATTTTTACATATGGCTTTTTTAACACTCCAGTAAATGCAACAATGAGTTCACCAGAGAATAACACAGAAATGGAAAACATCTTTTCAAGCGAAGAACTTAATTTTATAGAAAACGATAGCAATTTAACGAAAGAAGGCATAGCTGATACAGTATCGTTATTAGATGAATGTGGTATAGAGATTAATGATGCGGAGATATATAATGACGATATTAAATTGGATGTTAGCATTTCAGATGCAAATAACACTCTCATAATCAGCTCAGCAAACGATAAAATGATTGAAATGGAGGTTTTTGAAGGCAATAAACATGATGTTATTAAAATAGATGATGCCAATAATGTGTATTTGGATGGTGAAATGATCGAAGTTACAGAAGAGAAATGTGTTGATTCAGATGAAGTTGTTGTAAATGCACAAGCTCGATATGGATCTTGTCCATACGGCAATGCGAATGACTACACATATTATGCAAAGAATACAACAAAAAATGTTAAATTAGCAAAACTAATTGCAAGGTGTACAGTTTCCGCCATTGCTATTGCTGTTGGAGTTCTTATCCCAGGAGCCATTGCGGCAATAACATCAGGAGCCGCTGCAGCAATTGTTAACGAAGCAGTTTTATCAGATGGTGATGTATTAAAAATAAAAGCATCTGTGTACTATCATAAAACTGAGAAGAAATTCATGATTACTAGCTCTATAGGTTGTCAAAAGGAAATATCATCTTTCTATGGGACGGATGCAAATCACAGGCTATACAAAGAAACCATATGGCTTTATAATCATGTAAATGGTGCTTAACCGTTCGCGAAAGGAGAATAAATAATGGAAAAACTAAACAGAATGTTAAGGAGTTTTTTCTGGTTTGCCGTATTGCCACCTATAATAATGCTATTTTTCATTATGTATTATTATGGAACAAATCATATGTTTGGCTTAACTACATTTGTGGTAATATGTGTAGCTTCCGCATGTGCTAATGCATATAGAATTCGAAGGGAAATAAAGCGTATCAAGGATTCTTTGAGACAGTGCGATATTGTCGAATAACTAGGCTTTCTTACAATACCTTAGGACGCTTATGGAATATATTCTAGATATTTAGATGTAAACACTTTTTGAAAAGAGAGAGACGAGAGTACAGACATAGACTTGGATTGGTCACTTAGATAGTCCAAGAAAATGTCCGCACCCTCGTCTCATCGCATAAGCATAAAATAAAATTTATCGCTTGTTTTGATGACGAAAACAAGCGATAAATTTCAATGTCTTATTTGAGACTATATGTTCTGTTCTTTTTTTGTCCTAGAGGTTCTATTGATTCAATTTGTGAGAGAATTGCTCTTGTTCTTGCAGGGCTTAGACCAATGTATCTGGCAATTTCAGCACAAGTTGAGCGACCATTATCTTTGAGGTAGTCTAGAATCTTTTCCTGCGTCTGTATGGACTTTCTCTTTTTTGTCGATTTGTTATCACTTGCTTTTATCGCTTGTTTTTTTTCAAGCGATAAAGTCACAATCGTATGGTTAGAATCAAATTGCTCCTCTATTGTTGCCGTTGCGTCTTAAAGATTATACATATTCTGAGACGAAATATTCAGTAATCATTTTGCTGCAATTTTTTAAAATTTTTAGTTGTGGAATATTAAATTTTTGGACAATAGAAAAGGTGAAGACAGTTGAATAGTCATTTTTTCAGATACTTTTCTATTGTATGAGCCGTTTGGGGAATACGCCAAGATCTATGAGAGCGATAATTATTCTGCCGGAAAACTGTGATGCAGACAGTATGCGATGATATGCAATAGTTATAATGATACACCTGCATAGCCACAGTCCGAGCGTTAGAAGCGTCGCAGGCAATGGGTGCAGCCCGGCTGACAGCGGGGGAGAGAAAACTCGTGAGGTTAATATGCGGTTAACCGTCTGGAAAAATCCCTGAAGCTGGGGTTGTAGAGAACAAATACAGCAGACAGTATTTAAGGATACTTGGATTTTAAGAGCCTCTGATATTAAATGCACTGGAATAAGGTGCGTTTTCAGGGGCTCATTGTAATATAAGGAATGGGGGCAGCATAGGTTTATACGAGGACAGGGGTGATATTATGACTCAATTAAATGTAACAAAAGATAATAAGATACAGGAATATATAAAGGAAAAAGAAAATCCATATTGCTTTTTTTCCGAATCAACAAAAGTAACCATAAGTTTTATTAAGAATGGCAGGACATTGGAAGATCAGCTTCTTAAATGTATTGTCGCAAATCGCACAGTTTGAGTTACCAACAGCCTGATATATAATGTGGGCATATATGGGGCTATATGGTTTAAGGAGGAATCATGGTAGCGAGAAATAACGGTTATATAGAGGGAAGAAACAGCAATGGTGTGTATTTTCATACATCACGCAATATAATCTGGAAAGTTGCAGTATATATCAGATTATCCGTTGCTGATGGAAATGAGGTGAGCTTAAGTGTAAAAAATCAGGAAGCCATTATTATGGATTATATGGAGAATGAATTTAATGAACCATATATAATACATAAAGTATATATTGATGATGGTATAAGCGGAACGACTAATAATGAAAGGGACAGCTTTCAGGGAATGATTGATGACATAGAGTCAGGCGAGGTTAACTGTGTTGTATCAAAGATGTTATCGCGTGTTTTCAGAAATTATGCAGATCAGGGATATTTCCTTGAGGAATATTTTCCGAGAATGGGTATACGCTTTATAACTATAGATTCGCCAAAGGTCGATACATACAAAAATCCCAGTGCAGTCCACGGATATGAATTGCCGCTTAATGGTATTGTTAATGACAGAATTGCCGAATCAACTTCAAGGGCGGTAAGACAGACATTTAAGAATATGCGAAAGAACGGTAAGTTTCAGGGTGGATTTCCGCCATATGGCTATATAAGGGACCCTGAGGACAAATACAGTTTTATTGTTGACAGTGATGCCGCAGAAATTGTAAAAATGATTTTTAAATGGTATGGCAAAGACTTAATGCATATCGAAGAAATAAGGCGCAGGCTTAATGAAATGGGAGTTCTGACGCCAACACTGTATAAGCAATCAAAAGGGTATAAATATAATAATCCGAGCATTAACAAATCAAGCTGTACCGGTTGGACAGGAACAACAATTAAAAGAATTCTTACAAACAGAACATACCTTGGTGAGATGGTTCAGGGCAGGAGCACTATAATAAGCTATAAGGTTCATAAGCAGATAGCTGTTCCCGAAGAAAACTGGGAGACTGTTGCGGATAGACATGAGGCACTGGTTGATGAAGAAACCTTTAATTTTGTGCAAAAACGATTGGAGAGGAATAAATCATATAGATCCTATGGGAATACACCTTCTCTTTTTTCGGGTATTGTTTATTGCGCAGACTGTAACCGCAAGATGCATAAGAGAAGAAGCGATGGCAGAGAGTACTATGCATGCAGCACTTATTATAAAGGTAATAAGGATGAGTGCTCTTCTCATTTTATTTCTGTAAAAAAAATCGAGCAGGCAGTATTAAAGGCAATACAGATTCAGATTTCTCTTGTGGATATAAATAAAATAACAGAAAACGCAGAGAAAGAAATATTGCGACAGATGGCAGGCGACAGTGTCAGGAATAAACTTATAGAAAATAAGGAAGCGGAGCTGGAAAAAATAAATAAACGGATAAAAAGACTTTATATGGATTATTGCGACAGAATAATAAGCAGAAATGAATATGAAGCATATAAACTTGAATTTACTGAAAAAAAGGAAGCTATTGAAAAACAGCTTAAAGAAATTAATGGGGATAAGTTTGAAAGAGCAGATAAAGAGAGAAGACGACTTGAATATGTAAACAAGATAAAAGAATATAATAATATAAAGGAACTGGACAGAAAAATCCTAGAGGAACTAGTAGAAAAAATATATATTGATGCTGAAAAAAATATCACGATACAATTTAAGTATGAAGATATTTTCAGAGAATATATGCAGTAATAAAAACAGCTAAAGGTTACAGCAGGAGTAATTTCGGTTGTAAGTTGAATCGGCTCTACCGGACCTATGGGCAACTGTCTTGCCTACGGCAACGGCTGCTGTATGTGCATTTTGAGATGCCCTGCATTTGGTCCGAGAGTGAGCCTCACGCAAAAAGCAGGTCAGAATGATATTATGGGTATGCGAAAAGATGGGGCTTTTGGAGCTTTCAGCGGTTCGGGCAAGCTGGAAAAACAGTCTCTGTCGGAGGAAATACAAAGCAGACTGAACAGCGAAGGAGTTGTCATAGTCCCTGTTCCGAAGCAGCTTGTAAACGAAAAAAAGCTGGAACTCAAAGTATGCCAGCAGTATGCTCTTGAGGAATTTGCCGAAAACATAGTCCTGCTTGACACAGGATATGCCAAAATAATGACTCCGTTCTTTGAACTTGAAAAACTGAGACAGATACCGGGCTTTGAAAATGCCAGATATGCCGATCCATATGCGGGAGGCAGAGGCAATTCGATAAGATACCTGTCGGTGGCAAAGAGAAACAATGCCATGAAAGCAGACGGTATTGAGAATATGTTCTGCGGCGGTGAAAAATCCGGATTCTTCGTGGGTCATACAGAGGCTATTACTACAGGCTCCCTTGCAGGATACAATGCCGCAAGGCTTCTCAAAGGTCTGAGACTTTTGGAGCTGCCGGGGCAGCTTGCCGCAGGCGACCTTATATCCTATGCCAACGAGATGCTGGAAACCCAAAACGGACTTATGACAAGATATACGTTTGCCGGAGCGGAATACTTCGCAAGAATGAAAGAAAAAAACCTGTACACCACAAATGCCGTTGAGATTAAAAAGCGCGTGGCAAGATATGACCTGCAGGGAATCTATTCGCAAAGGATAATATAGGAAGCGCCGGATCTGAAATCGGCCGCCTCGCCGTTTGCAATCATATGAACAGTATCAGTGGTCTGAATGTTAAACTTTATAACAATTTGGACCGCTGATAAAACAGACAGATGCCGTTGAGTGTGCCTTGTCTGCAAGCCTGTTATTTGCAGAGCCGGAATAAGATCGGGTTTGAATGTACAGTTGTCTGTACCGGGGCGGCACACTGAAACCGCTTATTGCTTTGCAGGCACCGTATGAAGAGGGTTGTATTCGCAGAAATGGATTGGACAAGCAAAATATCGTTG
>CAVDMD010000081.1:0-10438 GCA_963609975.1 bacterium
GTTTTTGTAAATGTGCCTCAGACTTTTCCTTGGGGGAGGAGGGTTTGAGGCGGCGTCTTGTTCATATGGAGGAATGAAGAAAAGCTGTATGATGAAGTCATGACTGATATATAGTACAGATAGGGCAAGTGAGTGTTGCTAAAATTGTCTGAATAATGTATAATAAATGCAATAGACATATTAGGTTTGCGAGAGGGTATGATTATGAATAATGCGAGTAAATGTGCTTATATATAACTTCAAGGAGGAGCAGAGATGTTCTGTCTTGAAGTTTTTTGTATATAATTTTAAGGCGCATTAAAGCACCAGTATATGCCAATCACACCATGTATCAGACAGTATTATATATAGAATATAATGATAATAGTTTTTAAGGAGATGTGCTATGTTAAGAATTTTTGTAACAGGTGATAACCATATAGGGTTAAAATATGCTAGCCATGAGCAGGCTGCTGTTCTGGCTTCTAAAAGGATAGAAGCTTTTGAAAACATGGTTCAGGCAGCTAATAGTGAGAATTGTGATCTCTTTGTGATTACAGGGGATTTATTTGAGAATACCTATAACATATCCCCCAAAGATATTAAAAGGCTTATGGAAATATTGTCTGGTTTTAGGAATATTGTAGCTGTCCTTCCGGGTAATCATGACTATTATGACGATAGCGTAAAAGTCTGGAAAGACTTTAAGGACGTTATGGCTTGCTATGATAATATTATGCTTTTGACTGAGTATCGACCATATGAATTAGAAGTAGGCGAAAAGCCTGTTATTTTATATCCTGCTCTTTGCACCTCACGTCATTCCGAAGCTAATCAGAACAACCTTGGTTGGATTAAAGAAACCAGATTTGAAAGTGAGGGGGCATATCATATAGGTATTGCACATGGTGCTGTTGAGGGGGAAACTATCGACAATGAAGGTCAGTATTTTCTTATGAAACATTCTGAACTTGAAAATATTCCTGTAGATGTTTGGCTTATTGGACATACTCATGTTCCGTTTCCTAGTAATCTGACTGAGAATTTTATGACCGCGAATAAAATATTTAATGCAGGGACTCATGTTCAGACAGATGTTTCATGTAACACAGAGGGTGTATGTTTTATTATTGAAATTGATGATAATAAAGTCGTTCGTGCTAAAAAATTTGTATCCGGTAATATTCGTTTTTATCGTAAAAATATCAGTATCATTGCAGGAGAAATGAAAAATATCCTTATTCAGGCTCTTGCCGATATTGATGATGACAGCGTTGTCGACATTATTTTATCAGGTACAGTTTCTGCACAAGAATATGAGGATAGAAACAAAATCGTTGCGGAATTGATAGATCGCTTTCTTGAGGGGACATATAGCGATTATAATCTCAACAAGCTTATATCTAAAGAATTAATAGAATCTGAGTTTCCGGAGGTATCTTTCTCAGCTAGATTATTAACTTCATTATTAGAGGAACCCAAGGAAGCACAGCTTGCTTATGAACTTTTGAAATCATTGAAGGAGGGAAAATAAAATGAAAATCACCAATATATCTTGTACACAGTTTGCAGGGACCCGCGACAGAAATATTTCCCTTGCAGACGGTATTAATGTCATTTATGGAAAAAACGAAAGCGGCAAAAGCACACTTGTAAATTTACTTTCCCGTACCTTATTTCAAAATGCAAAAATTAACGGTAGAACAGATAAAGAGTTTTGCAATTTATATTTTCCGAGTTCTAAAAAGGGCAGCAACATAAGAGGTGATTTTGCTGATGGAAAAGTTACCTTTGAAACAAAAAACGGTACCTATACTCTTTCAAAAGTATGGGGATCAGATTTTCGCTGCATGCTTTCAACACCTGATGGTGTTATTCGTAGCCAGAAGCAAATAGATGAGATTCTAAGAGAAGAACTTTTTTATGGTGAAGGAGTATATTCTGACATGCTGTTTTCTTCTCAGCGCAATACAGATGCTTCCTTGCAGACTCTCCTGGATGTGTCAAAGAAGACAGATGCGAAGGAAGAAATTACTGATGTCATATCTCAGGCTTTTGCTGAAAGCGATGGTATTTCGTTAGACTCTATTGAGCAGAAAATTGCTGAAAATATAAAAGCTATTGAGGGGAAGCATTGGAATTTTGAGAACGAAGCTCCTGAACGAAAATCTGGTGGTGGACAATGGGTTAAGGATGTCGGTGAGGTTTTGACAGCCTATTATGCGTTGAAAGAGGCAGAAGGTATTATTGAAGAAATCAGTAGATTAGAAAAATCCGCAGATGATGCAGAAAAGGATTATAATGAAAATGAGGAAGCATTTAATAAAGCAAAGAAAGCATATGAGGCTTTTAATAACTATGCAGGCAGCCTTCAACTAATAAAAGACAAGAAAGATTTAGTCGAACGTATAGGTGGTGACATAGAGAAAAAACGAGAGGTTTTGAAGAAATGGCCTGATTTTATCAATAAGCATAGAGAAGCAGAGAATTTGAAAAATGAAAAAACAAATAGAGAACTGCTTGATAAATATAATTCTGCTAAAGAGATTTATATTAAACAGAGTGAACTTAAAGAAGATATACCGGAGCATCAGCCTGCTGAGACAGAGATAACGCAGGTAAAAAATGCGCAAAAAAAGATTTCCTTTCTTGAAAATAAATTGTGCGGTATGAATATAGTCGCGGGAATTAATATGCTCGGTGGGAATGATATCGAAATCCTATCTGTTCGTACAGGAGAAGCAATCGATATATCAGGAGATAATGCTCATATAACAGAGGCTGTTAAAATCACTATTCCGGGTATTATGGAAATGCAGTTGGCTCCGGCAGATATAGATGTTGATGCAACAAAGGGGCAGATTGCTGAGCAAGAGCAGATTGCTGACAATGTTCTTAGTAAATATGAAGTTAAGACTTTAGATGAACTTGAAGCGCTGGCTGAGTCTGTTAAAGAGAAAAAAAGAGTATTTGCTGATCAAAAAAGAGAGTTGGAGGTCATTTTAGGTGATGTTACATATGAGGAACTTGAATCTGAAGCAAAAACAATAACTGATGATATTCGTTCAAAAGAAGCTGTAGAAAATGATATCAATGAGCTTTGCAAAGAAAACGACATTAAAGATTTTATTACAAAAAAGAAAACCATAATTGAAAGTTATGAGAAAGAATATATCAGCATTGATAATCTCAAAACAAAAATCGGAAAATTAGGAGAGGAACTGAAAAGGGCAAAGGAGGCTATTTCAAAAACGGAAGATATTCCTGACGAATGTCTTAATATTTCTAATCCTGCAGAACATCTTGAAAAACTGAAAGAGGACTATGAGGAAGCGCAGAAAACTCTAGGAACAGCAATTGAAGATAAAACCGAGGCTACAAGAGATTTAGGAAATTATAAGAAAGATCTTAGTGTAGATCCGGAAGAAAATTATGAAAAGGCTAAACGTGGTTTTGAAGAACAAAAAGAATTACTTAAACACTGGAAGCATATTGAGGAAATGTTCAGGAGCCTAAAAGGGGATATTAATGATAATCCTATGCAGGATGTTGCAGACAGTTTTACTCATTATCTGAATGTTATTTCTGACGGGAAGGTTTCATCAGAGTTTCCAAAGGCAGATAAGCTTGATATGAATATCTACAGTGATAATAAACTGCTTGATTATGGCAAGCTTTCAGAGGGGACCAAGGAAACAGTATCTCTTGCTTTTCGCCTTGCTGTACTGGATCATTTGTTCCCTGACGGTGGTGGAGTAATTGTATTTGATGATTCTTTTGCAAATATGGATGCTGAGCGTGTGGCACAGTCTTGCCAGCTTATTAAAGAGTGTGCTAAAAGGCACCAGATCATATTTCTTACCTGCAGAGAGGAATATCTTGAAATGTTAAATGGAAATAAAATTCTATTTTAGTAGGGAGAAGTTGATAGTCAGAAGGCAATTCAACTCTTTTGGCAATAAATCATTGCTGCACAATTTAAAGGAAAGTGACGGTAATAAACAGTGTTAAGCAGATTAGTTATAACTACAAACAGACCAAAAGATATCGATGTGAATATATCTTCACTTATGCAGGGAGTTATGATGGAGTTCATTAATCCGGTATATGCAGACTATCTGCATAGCTGTTCAAGAACACCTTATTCACAGTATATTATATACGATGATAATTTTATCTACTGGAATATATTATGCATGGATATCGACAGTAAAAAGAACATAATAGATGCAATCCTTGAAAAAAGACCGGACAGGATACATCTTAAATACAAAGATACTGACCTGAACATTGTGAGCTTCAAAGAAGAAAATATGTCTTTTCAGGAGCTGCTTGAAGCAACATATTTCGGAGACTGCAGTTCCAGAGTTACAGTTGAGTTTAAAACCCCGACAGCGTTTAAGGTTAATGGCAAATATCAGTTCTATCCTACCATATATCATATATTTAATTCACTTATTAATAAATATGATGCAGTCTCAAAAGAAAACACAATATATTCGGATGAGATTATGGAGCAGATAGAAAAATATATTGAAATAACCGATTACCGCCTGATGAGCACATATTTTCATATGGAAGGGGTTAAAATCAAATCATTCAAAGGAAAGCTAACTCTTAAAATTCATGGGCCTAAGCAGTTTGTAAACCTTGTAAATCTGCTGCTTAGGTTTGGAGAATATTCAGGAGTGGGAATCAAAGCTTCTATAGGTATGGGAGCCATAAACGTGGATACAAAAGAAAGGAGGAACAGACTTGGATAAAAAACAGGTTCAGATTGCGATAGGAGGTCTGCTGCACGATATAGGCAAGGTCGTATACAGGCATAACGACAGCAGACGCCATTGTGAAAGCGGATACGACTTCATAAAAGAACTGGGAATTGACGATGATGAAATTCTGGCGCAGATAAGATTTCATCATTCCAGAGAACTCAAAAACGCTCAGATTGCAGATGACTCGCTTGCATATATTACATACTGGGCGGATAATGTTGCGGCAGGTGCAGACAGGAGAGCCAAAGATGAGGCAGACACCGGCGGCAGCACATTTGAAAAAAATATACCTCTGTCAAGTATATTTAATATCCTGAACGGAAACAATCAGAGTTTTTCATATCCTATGGCAGAAATATATGACAGCGGGGAGGCGAATTTCCCTCAGGAGAACGCAGCGCCGTATTCGGAGATTACATACAGCAGGATAATCGAACATCTTAAAGACGGAATCAGAGCCATTGAATTTAAGAATGAATATGTAAATTCACTTCTGGGTGTTATGGAAGCGAATTTATCATTTGTTCCGTCATCAACGGATACAAAACAGCTGCTTGATATTTCGCTTTACGATCATATTAAGCTGACAGCGGCAATAGGCAGCTGCATTTACGAATACCTCAAGGCAAACGATGTTAATGATTACAGAGAGGCTCTGTACAAAAACGCAGGACAGGCATACAGGCAAAACGCATTTTTGATGATGAGCCTTGATATGTCGGGTATACAGAATTTCATATACAAGGTGGACAGCAGTGATGCGCTCAAGATGCTGAGAGCCAAATCTTTTTATCTTGAAATCCTGCTGGAAAACATAATTGATGAACTGCTTGATGCTGCAGGAGTTTCGAGAGCAAATCTGATTTATTCAGGCGGTGGTCATGCATATGTGCTGCTGCCTAATACAGAAAACTGCAAAAAAATTATCAGGAACTTTGAAAACGAGCTGAAAAAATGGTTTCTTGACAATTTTGAAACAGAGCTGTATCTTGCTGCGGGTTATGCCGAGTGCAGCGCGGATGCTCTTATGGACAATCCTGCAGGCGCATATAGCGAGATATTCAGGACAATGAGCAAAAATATATCGGCAAACAAACTCAGCAGATATACGGCAGAGGAGATAACTTTACTCAACTCGAAAGTCAAAACAGAAATGACAAGAGAATGCAGAGTATGCGGCACTACGGACAGGCTTGCAGAGGACAATCTATGCAGTATGTGCAGCTCGTTTATAGGGATGTCAAACAGAATATTAGACGAAAACTTTATATCCATCCTAAGCAGTAAACCGGATGAAGCAGGCGCAGTGCTTCCGTTTGGCAGATATATGGTTATAGAGTCCGAACAGGAGCTGCGAAACAGGATTGAAGCCGATGATTTTGTAAGAGCCTACAGCAAAAACAGAATGTTTACAGGCTTCAATGTTTCAACGAGACTTTGGGTAGGCGATTACTGCTACGGCAGAAGCTTCGGTGAACTTGCCCGGTCAGCCAAGGGAATCAAAAGACTTGGCGTAATCAGAGCCGATGTGGATAATCTGGGACAGGCTTTTGTAAAAGGCTTTGAAGGAAGTAATGGCGACAGACGTTATGTTGGTCTTTCGAGAAGCGCAACGTTTTCAAGAAAAATGTCCATGTTTTTTAAGCTGCATATAAACTATATTCTCGGCAGCGGCAGCTACTGCCTTGAGGGTGAACTTAAATATCCCGCAAGGAACGCGCTGATAGTCTATTCGGGAGGTGACGACCTGTTTATAGTCGGCCCTTGGAATGAAATAATAGAGGCGGCAGTCGATATTAATGATGCGCTCAAAAAATTCTCTCAGGGGACACTCAGTATATCTGCGGGTATAGGTATTTTTCCTGAGAAGTTCCCGGTAAAAGCTATGGCAGCGCAGACCGGAGCACTTGAGGATTTCTCTAAGGAGCTTGAAGGCAAAAATGCGGTGACACTGTTTGATAAAACCGGCAGATACAGCTGGGATGAGTTCAAAGACCAGGTTATAGGTGAGAAATTCAGCACCATAAACGAGTATTTCAGCAATACACCCGAAAAAGGCAACTCTATGATGTACAAGATGATGAACTATATCCGTCACAGTGACGAAAAAATAAATCTTGCAAGGTTTGCATATCTGCTGGGCCGGATAGAGCCGGCTAAGGATGCAGATGAGCAGACGAAGCTTTTGTACCGCAGGTTTGCTATGAAAATGTACAAATGGATAAGTGACGGCGGCAGAGATAAGGAACAGCTGCTTACAGCAATATATATTTATGTTTATCTGAACAGAGAAAGAGAGGATAAGAATGGAACTGATTAATAAAACAAATTTTGCAGACCGTGCAAGAAATGTTATAGGAGCTCTTGCCAAAAAAGATAGAAAAACAAATGAGCGTATTAAACTGCCTGATGGAAAATTCAAGTTTGATTTAACAACATCAAAGATAAGAAATCTTCTTTCAATGACCAATGCCCTATATAATCAGGCGCTCCATATTAGAGGAGATGTACTTGATGAGGATATAATACACGATATACAGTATCTCAAGATGAGATTTGCATACGAAAGCGGCAGAGAGCCTGCAGTTAAAGAGTTTGTTAATAAAGCAGGCATAATGAAGTGTCTGAATGAAATAGGAAACAGCAAGGATGAGCTGCTGCTGTTCTGCAACTATATGGAATCACTCGTAGCATATCATAAATATTATGGTGGAAATTAAGGAGGAAACGGACAATGCTTAGCAAAATCGAGATAACAGGAACAATAGAAATAAAAACAGGTATGCATATAGGCGCATCGGAAGCGTTTGCGGCAATCGGAGCAATAGACTCTCCGGTAGCAAGAGATCCGGTAACAAATCTGCCATATATACCGGGCAGCTCATTCAAAGGTAAAATGAGATCGCTGCTTGCAAGAGCATACAACAACGGGCCAACCAAAAGAGAAGATGACGACTGCAGAATAGCGAGGCTGTTTGGAACAAGCAGGGACAAGACAAACAGAGACTATCCTGCTGCAAGCCGCCTCATATTCTCAGACTCCATAATGTCAAATGACAAAGAACTGAAAGCACTGGGAGTACAGTCTGCTACCGAAGCAAAAGAAGAAAACACAATAGACCCTATCACATCTATTGCAAATCCAAGGCAGATAGAAAGAGTGGTAAGAGGCAGCAGATTCCCTGTAAGCATCATATACAATGTGGTCAATGCAGAAGAAATCGAAGAGGATTTCAAAACCTTGGCCGAGGGAATCAGACTCCTGCAGTATGACTACATAGGCGGTCACGGCTCCAGAGGCTACGGCAAAATAGGTATTGATATTACAGATGTTAAATGTGTGGTGGGAGAGATTCCAGCCCCTGTTATAACTAAATGCAACGAAATGTTAAAGGAAGGCTGATATGAAATACAAAGTATATAAATTAAAATTTAATACTGCTGTACATATCGGGAAAGGCAGACTGGAGGATGCGGAGAGCACGTTTATGGCAGATACCATATTCTCTGCACTTTGCTGTGAAGCTGCCGCAGACGGCAAAGAGGCTGTTGAGAGACTTGCGGATATGGTCAGAACAGATCATCTTGTAATATCGGATGCAATGCCGTACCACAATGACAGGCTCTATATAGTCAAGCCGTACATTTCACCTGAAAACACCGATGAAAGCAACTCGGCAGCCAAAAAACAGGCCAAAAAACTCAAATATATACAAGCTGATAAAATAGACGAATACCTTAGAGGCAATCTCGATATTTCAGCAGCAAACAGTGAGCTTGATAATATGGGCCAAAAAGAAATCCGCACAATGGCTGCTGTCAGCGATATTGAGGACACAAAACCATATTCTGTAGGAGCCTACAGGTTTAATGAAGGCTGGGGTCTGTATATCATCATAGGATATGAATCAGAAGAAGTATTAATCTGTGTGGACAGGCTTATCAGAAGCCTCGGATACTCCGGAATAGGCGGCAAAAGATCCGCAGGACTTGGCAGGTTTGAATGTGAATGTGTCAGTGTGCCGGAAGCACTTGAAAAAGGTCTGTCAGGAGAAGCCTGTGAAAACTACATACTCCTGTCATCTGCCATGGCTGCAGAGGACAAACTGCCGGAGGTGCTTGACGGAGCTAAATATATGCTTGAAAAAAGAAGCGGCTTTGTGTATTCTGATACCTATGCAGACACCGGCCGCAAAAAGAATGACATATTTCTTTTCAAAGCAGGCTCGGTTTTTAAGAGTACCTTTACCGGGATTTTAGCAGATGTGTCGGTTGCAGGCAGCCACCCTGTATACAGATATGCCAAACCTGTTTTTGTGGGGGTGAAATAATGAAAGAATTTCTGAAACGATACAAAATAGAGCTTGAAACAATAGGCCCTGTGCATATAGGCTCGGGAGAGACCATCAAGAAAAAAGAATGGCTCCTTGACAAAGGGAACAACAAAGCGACAGTAATAGACACCGGCAGGCTGTTTGCATTCCTCAAAAAACACAGGCTCCTTGATGAATTTGAAAAGTTCTTTCTGGGAGACGGAGGAAACCTGCAGATATGGCTCAAAGAACATGGCATATTTGCAAAGGACTACAGGGAATTTGAAAAATATACTCTGGATACAAGCGGTGTTGATATTGGAGACAGGCAGATAAGAGACATAGCCCTATGTATCAAAGACCCATACGGTATGCCATATATACCCGGAAGCAGCCTCAAAGGTGCATTAAGGACTGCTATACTTGCAAAGAAGATAAAGGAAACAGGCTACCGTGACCCGGAAATTAAAGACCAGATATATTCATATAAGGGAAATAGAAAGAGATTCTTAAGCAACCAGTCAAGGCACCTTAATCAGGAGATTTTCTATACGGGAGATTTCGACCAAAAGAACCCGAAGAATATAGTAAATGATATAATGAAAGGTGTCAGGGTGTCTGACAGTAAACCTCTTGACTGTGGCGCTTTGACCCTCTGCCAGAAGGTTGATGTGAACACTAGAGGTAAAGATACCAATTTGCCTATACTCAGAGAATGTATCAAGCCGGGCTGCACCATAACCACAGAGCTTACTATCGATACAGGCATTACTGATATATCCTGCGAATATATCCGGCAGGCGATACAGGAGTTCCTTGCAGACTATAACGAGATGTTTCTCAGGTTTTTTGCCGATGAAACTCTGTATGAAGGCAATGTCATATATCTTGGAGGCGGTGTCGGTTTTGCAAGCAAGACTGTCACAAATCAGCTCTTGTCAGGGGATCCTAATCGTGTCAAATACATAGGAAAAATTATAGACAAGACTACAAATAAAGAACAGCACAGCGGCAACAGAGATGTAAATCCTCATATTGTCAAGCTGACTGAATATGACAGAGATCTGCTTCAGATGGGTGCCTGCAGCATTGAGTTTGCACCTGTTTAAGCCGATGTTGAAATTTCAATGTTTGATGGACTTGTGGTGTGGGATGTTAACAGCCTGATTAAGGTAGGGTATTTTACGCCGCAGGTCATACCCTCAGGTATTGCAAACAGAGGGATACAGAGGACAGGATATAAAAAGAAAGACCCCGATAGGGGACGGAAACTATACATTTTTTTTAACATATTATTTCTCCATTCCATATAAAAAGAAAGACCCCGATAGGGGACGGAAACGCTATGCCGTAAGTCCTAATCTTACAGCC
>CAVDMD010000082.1:0-10317 GCA_963609975.1 bacterium
CCAGAGAGCAGGGTGAGGAGCTTGGCAGAAGCGAAGGTCTTGAGCTTGGCAGAAGCGAAGGTCTTGAGCTTGGCAGAAGTGAAGGTCTTGAGCTTGGCAGAAGTGAAGGTCTTGAACTTGGCAGAGGCGAAGGTCTTAAACAGGGCAGGAGCGAGGGCGAGGCTTCCGGCAGAGCAGCTGAGAAGGTTGAGATGGCGAAGGCTCTAAAAGGCAAAGGTGTTGCCATTGACATTATAGCCGAAGCATCGGGACTTTCTGCAGAGGAAATCAGGGGACTGTAAATATATAGGTACTAAGGCGCGTCTGGGCAGCAAATGCGGGCGTGCTTTTTGTGTGGGTATTTTCTGAAACGGGAAAAGTGAGGTATTTTTTGACAATGAGAGAGCAATAGGATAGAATATATAGGCAAAGGGATATAAGAGGGTACAATATGGGGATTAAAAATTTCAGAAGGCTTTTTTGCGCTGCAGTGATGGCGCTGGTTGTGGCTGTGGACTTTGCCGTGGCAATTCCAAAGACCGTAACGGTATATATAGATGACTCTGAGGATATAAAAAGCAGCAGCTACAAGACCTGCGCAATGACGGTGGGACAGTTCTTTGAAGCCAACGATATAGAGTATGACGAGGGCGCAGAGATAAACTGCCGGAGCGATGACAGAATATCAGACAATATGGCGGTAAGAATCGCCCTGCCTGTTGACATAAGCGTTATTTGCGACGGTAAAACCATAGCCTGCCGCACCACAGCCAGAACAGCAGGCGCCGTAATAAAAGAAAACGATATAGATGTCGATGAGGACGATATACTGATTCCTGCGGCTTCCGAAAAAATCCGGGCAGGTGATGAAATCACAGTCAAAAGGGTGGATGTCAGATGGGAAAAATCAGAAGAAAAAATACCATATGACATAGTTACAAGACCCGGCTACAATGTGCCTATCGGCAGGAATGAGATGGTGCAGGAGGGGCAAAGCGGCATCAGAGAATCGACATTCAGAGTAACATATATTGACGGCAAAGAATATTCAAGAGAAAAAACAAAGACGGAAACCACGAAAGAACCGAAAAACCAGATAACAGAATACGGACTTATGATCAATATGGCAGTCCCCGAAAACCTGAGCTACAGCAGAGTATACAAAAACTGCAGAGCAGTATCATACAACTACGGTGAGACACGCTACACAGCCTCAGGGCGCAAATGTGAATACGGCGTTGCTGCGGTTGACACCGATGTTTTTCCTTTCGGAACGAGGCTGTATATAGCAGGGTACGGATATGCCGTTGCGGCAGACAGAGGCACCGCAATAACAGGAACAACTGTAGACCTGTATTTTGACCACCGTATTCAGTGCATGACATGGGGAGCACAGACCGTGGATATCTATGTGCTCAGATAGGAGTAAATCATGAGAGAATACAGCCTGCGGGAACACAAACAGATAATAGATGCGTATATAGCGCTGGGATATGACCTTGACACAATTGCAATATCAAAGGGCTTTTATCAGCCTGATGCGGCGGCGGTGCTCAAAGCCTATGGGTTTAAGTTAGGGCAGTTCTGGGGTGATGATTCCGATGACATCGGCAGATTCAAAAAGGTGCCGCAGGTGGTTGTGAACGAATATGTGGAAAAATATTATCCGGGAAATCCTGCGGTAACTATGGCGGAGTTTCTTGAAACACAGCGGCCTGACTGGCGCAGTGCCAAAGAAACGCATCACAGTATTTTTTCAAGAAAACTTTCGGAAGAAGAAATGCAGGCTGCAGGCAATGAGCAGCAGACAGAGGAAACGAGGAAAAAAAGAAAATGGAAAAGCCTGTACTAAAGAACATGACAATAGATGAAATGAAGATATTTTTTACAGAGATCGGCGAGAAACCGTTCAGAGGACAGCAGGTCTTTGAGTGGATATACAAGGGTGCAGACAGCTTTGAAGCCATGCGAAACCTGCCAAAGACTTTGCAGGCAAAGCTTGCGCAGACGACTGAATTTCAGAACATACGCACTGTCACGGTGCAGCAGTCAAAAACAGACGGCACCAGAAAATACCTGTTTGAAATGCCTGACGGAGAAAAAATAGAGTCTGTATTTATGAAATACAGATACGGCAATTCCATATGCATATCCTCACAGGCAGGCTGCGCCATGGGGTGCAGATTCTGTGCATCGTCAATAGGCGGTCTGAAAAGAAACCTTGAAAGCTGGGAAATGGCGGCACAGATTCTTGCCGCAGAGAAGGATACAGGAGAGAGGATAGGCCACATCGTTATAATGGGGACGGGGGAACCGTTTCACAACTACGAAAACGTTGCGGGATTTTTAAGACTTGCAAACTCGCCAAAGGGACTTAATGTTTCGATGAGAAACATTACAGTGTCAACCTGCGGACTTGCGGACGGTATAAGGCGGTTTGCAGAGGATTTCCCTCAGGTCACTCTTGCAATATCACTTCATGCCCCTACCGATGAATTAAGAAGCAGCATGATGCCCGTAAACAACAGATATCCGATTAAAGAAGTCATAGCCGCTGCGAAAGACTATGCACAGATAACAGGCCGCAGAGTCACATTTGAATACGCCCTTGTAAAAGGAGTCAATGACAGTATGGAGTATGCTGATATGCTGGCGGATCTGCTCAGGGGGATATTATGCCATGTAAATCTGATACCTTTGAATGAGGTAAAGGAAACAGGTCTTGCGGGGGCAGACAGAAAACACGCTGAAGAATTCAGAGCAAGGCTTGAGCAGAGAGGGATACCTGCTACCGTAAGACGCGAGCTTGGAAGTGATATAGATGCCGCCTGCGGCCAGCTTAGGAATAAGAAATAGCAGGATTAAGTAAACACAAAAAGAGTTTTCTTAAATTGTGTGCATAAAACAGAAAATTTATTAAATTTAGAAAAAGGCACAAGGGAGCTATTGCCTCCGATATGCCTCAGAGGATAGAATTGCAATAGCATAAACGCAATTCTATTTTTTTAATTAGAAATATAAAAAGTCAGCAGGTGTCATAATTGCAGGGGCCTCTAAACCGGACTCAAGAAAATCTTTATCTGAGGCAAGCCTGTGTGGAAATTTCTTTTTAAATATTCGCACGAGTTCTTCTACATTCTGTTCACAGATTAAACCGTGATTAGGAAAGGAAGAAGCTTTAATATAAGCTTGAAAAGGTGTGCCGTTAGGATTTAATGCGGCAGAAATCAGAACGTTTGTGTCGATTAGAATTCTCATAGCTTTTCATTCTCATTTCGAAGCTCTTTTACTAAAGCAATAACATCTTCATCATTATTAAGGCCTGTACGCTCTGCTTCACCTGCCATCTCATTTTGGAGAACCTGCATAGCATAAACTGCGGAATTGACTATACGAACGACATTGCCTTCAGCAATAAAAGTAATACGATCGCCACTGGATATTCCTAATATTTCTCTAATATCTTTTGGAATTGTGACCTGACCTTTCGCCATAACTTTGGCGTTATCAACTAATGTATTGGCTAACATAATTTCACCTCCTCTCAAGTATGAAAAGTAGGGATTTCCCTACTAATATTATATACAGATTATGAAAAAATATCAACAGCAAAAACATAATTAAAAATACTCAGAAATAATAGAAGAAAGGAAGTTTGAAAAATATGTCTGATAACTGGGTAGTCCAAAACCTTCAGAATGCACTTTCCACATGGAATGAAAAACTGGCTGAAATATGGACCCTGCTTACCGAAGATCCCGAACATTTTAAAGGCGGTGTTATCTGGAGAGTAATAGTAGATATACATGGAGCATTGCAGGCAATAGGTGTAGCCCTGCCGGTGCTCTTTTTTGTCTCAAAAAGTACAGTCAAGCATCACGGTACAAGCACCTGCAGGAAACTGGGTGTGGCATCAAAAATGGAAATGATCAACATTGTGAGAGGAAGGATGGAATAAAAAAGAGAAAACATACGGAAACATCTATAAACCGATATTTCATATGCTGTAACAAGGCAAAATAACCCGGTGGGGTAATAGATAAATATACAGTATAGTGATAAAATTCAGACAACAATTAAATACTAAAGGAGGACTGAAAATGAAAAGAATTAAAAAATGTTTGTCGGCAGCCTTTGTGTTTTCTCTGATTGTCATATTTGCACTGATGATTACAGGCTGTACGCAGGAGGCAGAAAACCCGCAGGTTGCTGCTTCTACCGGTACCTATACGGGTAATTATGCTGATGGGATTGAAGAATATCTGGGCATAAGATACGCTGCGCCGATTGAGAGGTGGAAAAAAGCTCAAGATGTGACTACGGTTACGGAGGATGCCATTGACGCAACCAAGTGGGGGCCGTGCTGCACCCAGCCGTACGATGAAGTTGAAATAGCATCTCAGGGAGAGCTTTCGGAGGACTGTCTGAACCTGAATATCTGGACTAAGGACAGTAAAACAGCAGACAAGCCGGTATTTGTATTTATACATGGCGGCGGATTCATGAACGGCGGAAGCAATGACCCGATGTACGAGGGTGACTCCATGGTAAAAAGTCTGGGCGATGATGAGGATATGGTTTATGTAAGCATCAATTACAGAACAAACCTGTTCGGTTCAATCGATTTGTCAGAGCTTGAGGGATATACAGATGAATACTATGATGCAGTTAACCTTTGGATTTTAGACCAGATTCAGGCGCTCAAATGGATTAACGAGAATATTTCAAGCTGGGGCGGAGACCCTGCAAATGTAACTGTATGCGGACAGTCCTGCGGAGGCATGGCGATTTCGTATATGCTTGCAATGCCTGAAGCGACCCAGTATTTCCAGAAAGCGATTATAGAGTCGGGAGCGCCGTTTATAGCTCAGCAGACAGAGGCCGAGAAGCTCAAGGTTGCAGATATGATATATGATGAGCTTGATGTGAACACACTGGATGAATTTCTTGCCCTTTCCGACGAGGAAATCAAAGAAAACGGACTTTCCGGGATATTTGAAAACCTTTCGGGGCTGTCAAACATCTATGCAGACGGAAAAATAATACCGAAAACATGGTGGGACGATATACGCGAAGGCTCTGCGGAGGGAATCAGAATAATGATAGGCTGTACTAACGGTGAAAACGACTGGGCTGCCTATGATTATGAAAACGGCGGAGTATTAAAAGACTCTGAAGGCGTTAAATGGTATATAACCAATGACAGCCGGAACAGAGGGGACAAAGATGCAAAATACTTTATAAACCCAATCAGCGCTGACGGCACAGCCAACTTTGACCTTGACGCATACCTTGCCACCAAGGCAGATGAAGTTGAGGCAATGACAGACCTTTACAATGATATGTGCTATGTTCAGGGTACAGAATATGAAGCAGAAGCACTTTCGGAATATACAGAGGTGTATAAATTCTACTGGACATATGCCCAGGATCCGGACAGTGTAATACAATATTGTGAGGACAACGGACTTGAAGCGGAAGTGTCGCCATACGGCAGAGCGCAGCACTCATATGCGTGTGTATTTGCTCTCGGCAACAGTGCGGATGGATATAATGAGCTTACAGGAGATCCTGCAAAAGACCCTGAAACCCTGCAGGCAATGGCTATGAGCGCATGGTACAGCTTTGCAAAATCAGGAGATCCCAACAATGACCTTATCCCTGAATGGAAAACCTATGATGCAGAAGACAGAAACACAATGGTTATGGATGCGGAATGGTCACTGGAAAAAGATCCGAGAAAACTGCAGAGAGAAGCTCTTACCTGCAGACCACAGGGCGAAAAACAGAAATAGCCGTATTAAGGAAGCAAAAATTAAGGAGAGATGTATCCGGCATCTCTCCTTTAATACAGTGGTTTATTCGTATCTTGAGGCACGGCCTGTGTTGCCTTTGCCCTCCTCCATCATTCCGAATGTTTCCATAAAAAATGTCTTGATTTTGAGATTGTATTTTACAGAAACGCTGTCAAGAGCATCGCTTACAATATCGCTCATGTCCTGAGACTGTGCAGCGGCACGCGCATTTATTACAAGGGAAAGCGCGCTGTATTTTTTATCAAGCTTTCTTGCATATTCCACATCATAATCTATGCCGATAAGGCTGGCCTTGAAGAAATCCGTCATGTTTTCGGCATCGTCTGCAGCAAACATTTTGAGGTGAGGAACATTGCTTTTTTTTGCGGCAAGACCTTTTCTTATTTCCTCAAAAATATCGGCAATGACTTCGTTGAAATCAATATTCTTATCTTCACGCTGCTCCATAAAAATTCTTGTGTTGAACCAGCTTAATTTACTCTCGGCGGCAACAAAAGCATCTGAGCCGTAGCCTATTTCCTTGTGCACCGCTGCGGCTTTGTTGCCGAGTATATAGTCAACAACCTCGTCAACTCCTGCGCCTGTAAGTGCAGACATGGCCATAACAGGCACTGCGGGATAGTTTTGCTTTATGAATCCGGTTACGGCTGCGGCTTCATCGTTGCCGATGGTGTCGATCTTGTTCAGAACAATTATATCCGCCTCAGCCATCTGCGCATCCAGCAGGAACTTCATTTCCTCCGGCAGATTTATATCCGCATTCTCAGGCATAATCATTTTTATTCTTTCGGGATCCACAATGCACATAAACGGCATAAGTGTGAACTGCCCTTTTTCCTTGTCGTCAAGCTCCAGATACACATGGTCAAGAGCGCCTATGCCGCAGCCGGGTATATCGGAAAAAATAATATCGGCGCCGGCAGCCTCAAGCTGATGCAGCTTGTCTACAAGATTTTCATGCTGATAGCATATGCAGTTGCCCGAAATCGGCAGAGTTGTAATTCCGGTAGTTGCCGTAAACTCCGCATCGACAATATTGCTTGCACCAAGGTCGTTTGCCAGAATTGCCGCTTTGCCAAGGCCTCTGCTGTTGATACTGTTTGCAAAGGCTATCATGGAAGTCGTTTTGCCGGCTCCTAAAAATCCGCTTGTTACCATATATTTTGTAGTCATTGTAATAATCCTCCCAGATCAAATAATGTTAAGGTAATTTTACAGCTTGTATCGAAAAAAATCAATACATATGACAGCTTAAAAATCTGTATCTGTTTGCAGTTTGAGCAAGATAATCATTGGCTGAAAAAATCTGTGCAGACAATTACTTTAAGAATGTTGAAAATTATGAACAATCTGATATAATTAAGAGACTGTTTAATATTTTATTAATGAAAGGAGAGAAGGAATGGAGATTAAAGCGAAGAAAAGCCGGAGAATTTTCTCTGTAGCACTGGCATTTGCTTTTGTTTTTACTACCGTTGCGGCTACTACCCTTACAGCAGACGCTGCAGCCGTAAAACCAAAATCACTGACTGTTTCGGCAACTGCCAAGACTGTTGACATCGGAGGACAGGTGACCGTCAAGGTTAAATCGGTCAAGCCGGCAAAAGCAAGCAAGAGCGTTACATGGAAATCATCAAACAAAAAGATTGCCACCGTAAGCAGCAAGGGTGTTGTAAAAGGCCTTAAAAAAGGTACGGTTAAAATCACAGCAACATCGAAAGCAAACAAAAAAGTTAAAAAAACAATAACAATCAAGGTAAAGAATATCAAGCCTGCGGGCGTTAACCTTAACAAAAAAGAACTGACGCTCTATGAGGAGGGCAAGACTGCATCACTCAAGGCAACACTTGCGCCTGCAGGAGTATATAACAGGGGCGTTACATGGAGCGTTTCAGATGAAGAAATCATATCAGTAGATGAAAACGGCGTTGTAACACCTAAAAAAGTGGGAAGCGCTGTTGTAACAGCCACAACCGTTGAGGGAGCGCTTACCGCAGATTGCGCCGTAACTGTTGCGGAGGCAGTTGACTATACTGTTCTCAGACCGTATACACTTGCAGGATATTTTGCAAAGGACAAGATAAACTATGTTCCTGTTGCAGATGATGCAAGCGTTAAGATATGGGATGCCGCAACAGGCAGCTTTGAATATGCGCCGCTTACCAAGGCTAACATCATAGGTAACTATGTACAGCTTGTAGACCTTGACAAAGACGAAAAGGCAGATGTTATTCAGGTTGTTAAATTCAGTGACAGCGAGAAAAAATGGAACTCAAAAATGCAGTGGCTTGACGGTGCAGGCGAAACAGCAGAGCCTGCCGTAAGCAATGAAACAGGCAAAAAACTCTTTGAGGGCGCCGAATACAGAATCCCTATGGGACAGAGACTTCTTGAAGGCTACGGCCTTGGAGATTACAGCGGTACCACCGACTTCTCAATCCCTGCAAAACAGAACACATATTACAAGAATTATGATTTCTACAATGTGAAATCAAGCAAAAACCTTACAATCCTTACAAACTACAAGACGCAGCTTCAGACAACAGGCTGGACCTGTGTAATGTCATCGGCGCTGTCGGTACTTGAATGGTACGGTCAGAGAAGCGATCTCAATGAAGAGGATCTTGCTGCACTCAGAAGCGACAAAAAAGAACGCTGGGCAAGAGGTACAACTCTCAAAGAGCTTGTAAATGTGTTCAACAAACTTGAAACACTTGATCTGACCTGCGCATGGACTGTCGAAAGCTCACTTGACGATCCCGAAAAGGTTTATGATGCAGCGTGGTTAAAAGGTCATCTTGAAGCCGGACATCCGATTATGACGATATGGAATTCATACGGAGCGCACGGGCAGGTAATCATAGGCTATGATGACATGGGGACAACCGTTACAAGCGATGACGTACTGATTATGATGGATCCGTATGATACAACAGACCATAACCCTGACGGATATATCATCCAGTCCTACGAAAGATGGTGCTACGGTCTGTCGCAGTATGAAAACGACGGTATCGAGCAGGTTCTTTATGCTGTGGCATACCCTGAAAACGCATCAGACTGGAATTACAAAATTGACAGAAGCGGATCGGGAATTGCTGACGTCAAGACAAATACCTTCAAGAGCAAAACTGAAAACAAGCTTAACGGCAAGCTTTTAGAGCAGACAAAGCTTGACCTTGCCAAATACTACCCTACCAAAGAAGGCGAGGAGTCAGAGCTTGCAGACTGGATCTATATGAACTGGACCAGGGGAGTCGGAGGACCTCTGGGAATAGAAGATACTGAGTACAGCGGCAACTACAACTTTTCGCCGTACTATAACTTCTATGACTACTACAATGGCGAGGGACCTACAGGCACTCTCAAAATATTAAAGAACTACAGAACTATTCAGCAGTCTACAGAGTGGACCTGCGGCTGCACCTCGGCACTTATGGCTATGGAATGGTTCGGAATGAACAGCGGTGAAACTCCAAAGACCGATATTTCACTGTCATATTCAAGACAGGACAAGGAAGCGGGAGCTACTTACCTCAAAGGCATGAAGCAGCTGTTCAGCAAAGATGACTGGTATGTATTCAGTATAGACGATCTGACGGATCCTGCAGGGGAAGAATCATACATCAATGGATACTGCCTGCAGGCAGGCGCTGACAGCAAGGGCCTTATTCCTTACCTTATCAGCAACGGTATTCCGATGATAATAGGCTCAGACGACTGGGGCGGACACTGGCAGACAATCATAGGCTATGATGATATGGGCACCTCCGGAACTCAGGACGATGTGCTTGTTCTGGCAGACTCATATGACACCACAGACCACGAGCAGGACGGATATGTCGTAAAGAGCTTTGAAAGACTTGTATACGGCTGGAATGTCCAGTTTGAAACATGGAACGATAAATGGGGTAGCGGACAGGATTACAACAACTTTATCGTTGCATTCCCTAAGACGGCCAAATATGAAAACGTTGCAAAGGAACTGGGACTTGAATAACTTTATATAATCTGAGCAGGGCTTCTCTTTGAGGCCCTGTTTTTATAGCATAGGAAATAGCGATTTATAGATATTTCCGTATGCGTTCGGATATTTAAGAAGCCTGAGAATCCGAGAAATAACCGGGGCAAGGTAAAAATATTTCAGATTTTTTCTAACAAAATTCCTCTAACCTCGTATATACCTGTGAAAAGAAACAGTATTATGAACTTTTCAGATAAGATGAATTTGCAATGCTGTTTTGATAATCAGAGGTATGTGGTTTAAGCGTAAGCGTCAAATCATGCGCACATAAAACAACACGAAAAAAGCAGTCGTATCATTAACTGTATCATGATATGGCTGCTTTACATTTGCTTTCATGTCCGATTCGCTTTACTCGCCATCAGTATCATTATCACTTACATGACAGGTATCCGGCAGAGTATCTGCATACAGTAAAAATATATAAATTTTTTGATAAGGGAAATTTGCGTATCTGAATAAATCCCTCTGTTGCAGTGACTGCAAAGGGTGCAGGGA
>CAVDMD010000083.1:0-10228 GCA_963609975.1 bacterium
GGGTGCTTTTGCATATAGTAGTCTAAAGTGAACTGGTTGCTGAACAGAACAAGAGGTCTTTCCTTGTGATCAAATACCAGCTTGCTTCTTGAATCCAGAGTTTTCTTCACAGAAGCTGTATCATCAGTGATAAGCCACCTTGCAACCGAAAAATCAAGAGAATCCATGCGGACCTCGGAATTGTATTCGTTTTTGAGTCTGTATTCAAACACTTCAAACTGAAGCTGACCTACAGCGCCTAATATTACTTCGTTGTATTCTGTTTTGTATACCTGTACGGCGCCTTCCTGCGCCAGCTGGTCAACGCCCTTGGTGAAATGCTTTGCCTTCATAGTGTCTTTTGGCATTACCATGACAAACAGCTCAGGAGGGAACGTAGGCAGAGGTTCAAAGAACAGAGGCTCTTTGGTGGTTGTCAGTGTATCTCCGACCTGGTAATTGCCGGTATCATATATACCTATGATATCTCCCGCATAGGCTTCATCCACTGTTTCTCGCTCATTTGCAAACAGCTGTGTTGACTGTGACAGCTTCATTTCCTTGCCTGTTCTTGAAAGCTTTACTGTCATGCCGCGTTCAAATTTGCCTGAGCATATCCGCAGGAATGCCAGCCTGTCCCTGTGGGCAGGATTCATATTTGCCTGTATCTTGAATATAAAGCCGCTGAAAAAAGGATCATCGGGGCTTACCTCGCCGTCGGTTGTTTTTCTTGTTCCCGGAGCGGGGGACATATCAAGGAAATGATTGAGAAAAGGTATTGTGCCGAAGTCAGCAAGAGCTGAGCCGAAAAATACCGGTGAAAGCTTTCCTGCCTCGACAAGCTCTCTGTCAAATTCGTTTCCCGCACCTGCAACAAGCTCTATTTCATCTCTGAGGGTATCAAGGTTATAGCCTGCAATTTCGCCCTCAAGCTCATTTCCGAACACACCGTCGCTGCCAAGCTGTATTTCTTTGTTCTTTTTGTAAAGAAATACGGAATTGTTCAGTATATCATATATTCCCTCAAAGTTAAGTCCTGAGCCTATAGGCCATGTCACAGCCGTTGAGGGAAGTCCGAGCACGTCCTCAAGCTCCTGCATCAGATCCAGCGGATCCCTTGCCTCTCTGTCAAATTTGTTCATAAAGGTAAATACGGGGATTCCTCTCATAGAGCAGACCCTGAACAGTTTTTTGGTCTGGGCCTCGATACCCTTGGCACCGTCGATTACCATTACGGCGCTGTCTACAGATGTGAGTATTCTGTAGGTGTCCTCGCCGAAGTCGTTGTGGCCGGGAGTGTCCATTATTGATATTATTTTGCCGGCGTAGGTAAACTGCATTACAGATGAAGTGACAGAAATACCACGCTGCTTCTCGATTTCCATCCAGTCGGAGGTTGCGAATTTTGAGTTGCGTCTTGCCTTGACCGTTCCGGCCTCTCTGATGGCACCGCCGTGCAGCAGCAGTTTCTCTGTAAGAGTTGTCTTGCCTGCATCGGGGTGTGAAATTATACCGAATATTCTTCTGTCGTTTATATTGTTTGTCATTTTGTTTCTCCTAAATTGTTTCCAGATGAAATTTTATCATAATCGGTCGGGTTAGAACAGAGTTTTTTTGAATTAATTCCGCTTTCAAATAATCTGAAAATATTGACTTAGAGCATATGTGTTGAATTAATTAGAGATTATCCGTATACTTGTTATATTAATTATTATCAGATGGAGAAAAACTATGTCAGAAGAAGTAAAAATCAGTGAAAACAAAATGGGCGTAATGCCTGTGGGAAAACTGCTTTTCAATATGTCATGGCCGGCAATACTGTCGATGCTGATTCAGGCTCTGTACAATATTGTGGACACCATGTTCGTGTCATTTATAAATGAACAGGCCATAGCGGCAGTAACCTATATTTTCCCTATAAGCATACTTATGATTGCATTTTCGGTGGGTACAGGAGTGGGCATCAACTCCCTTATAGCAAGAAGGCTCGGAGCCAGACGTTTTGATGAGGCGGACGATGCCGCATCACATGGCTTCAGACTGTCGTTTTTTAACTGGGCGATATTCGCCATATTCGGGCTTTTCTTCGCAGAAGCGTTTATGAATGCATTTACCGAAACCCCGTATATTGTCGAAAACGGAATTGCTTATCTCAGAGTGACCACCATAGGCAGTCTGTTTCTTATGGTGCAGGTTACCAACGAAAAAATCCTGCAGTCAACAGGCAATATGGTTATGCCTATGATATGCAGCCTTGCAGGAGCAGTGACAAATGTTATACTTGACCCCTGCTTCATATTCGGGCTGTGGATATTCCCCGAAATGGGAGTTACGGGTGCTGCCGTTGCAACTGTAATAGGGCAGGCTGTTTCAATGGTGCTGGGGCTTTTCCTGCTGTTTGGCAAAGATCATGCCGTAACAATCAGATTCAAGGGCTTCAGATTCAAAAAAGAGATAATCAGAGATATATATGCCGTAGGACTTCCCGCAATTATAATGCAGGCAATAGGCTCTGTAATGCTGTTCGGGCTTAACGCCATACTCGGCGCAATTTCCGAAACAGGTGTTGCGGTGCTTGGCGTATACCAGAGGCTGCAGTCTTTCGTGTTTATGCCTGTTTTCGGACTTACACAGGGAGCGCTGCCGATACTTGGATATAATTTCGGCGCAAGAAACAAAGAAAGATTTACACATACATACAAGCTGGCTCTGAGAGTGGCGCTGATAATAATGGGGGCGGGGCTTATATGCTTCCAGCTGTTCCCTGAGGTGCTGCTTTCAATATTCAATGCTACAGATCAGATGTATGAAATAGGCAGCAAGGCGCTCAGAATCATATCGGTGTGTTTCCTGCCTGCCGCATACGGTATTACAACATCTACAGTATTTCAGGCGACAGGCCATGGTGTGCTCAGCCTGTGGAGCTCACTGATAAGACAGCTGATAGGAGCGCTGCCGGCAGCGTTTATACTGAGCAGGTTTATAGGAATAACAGGCGTGTGGATGGCATTTCCTCTTGCGGAGGTTCTCGGCACGTGCTATGTAATCTGCGCATTCGTATGGCTGTACAGAAAAGAAATCAAAACAACGGGTATAGAGCAGTAGGCAGTATTACCGCAAAAGTCAATGACACATATGAAAACTTCCTCTAAGAACAGGATTGAAAAGATTTCATCTGTTTCAATTGCATATGAGCGGGCCGGTGTTTATGTTGACAACAACCCGAACATTATAGATATGTTCAAGCTCAAAGACTCTGACGGTAACCTTTACGGCTGCGGATATTCGGGGGAGCAGGGACAGTACTATTCGATATTTGCACTTGAGGCAAACGCTGCCGGCACCTGTAACGGTACTCCGGTTGCAGAGTCACTGAAAGAAATCCCGGACAAATATACAGTCTGCGGAAAAAGCACTAAGGTGTACGGTTATTCCACAAGTGCAGCAACACTTAAAGTTAAAGCAAAATAGAATAATCAGGGGCAATATCGACAAAAAGTCGCCTGAAAAAGTTTAAGGAACCTCATTCGGGTTCCTTAACTGTTTCATATTCAATTCCGTCAAAATCCCTGTACCGGGAATCCATCTCGACCATATCATAGATAAGAGGATCCCTGATAAGATGCTTCCATGCCGTATATGTAGCCTGTATGAAATCCCTGTTCAGCGGGATTCTGTCCTCAATAAGAGGGCATACATAAGGCAGCTCCGATACATTGTATATAAGGGAGAGCCTGCCGAGGTCATCAATATGCGGTGCCAGAGGATAGGTTCTGCACTGTATCGAGCGCATTTTGCGGTCGCATACGGGAGGATTCACGCACCTTATAAAATATACTTTGCCATGCCACGAGTCCGGAAATTCGTAGTCCTCTGCGTTTTCGCAGCTCCATTTGATCCATTTCTCCTGCTTTGTAAACAGCTTGTCCTCGCCGGGAAGAAGATATATTCCAAGGTCAAAATCACCGTCATCAGAATCGCCTCCGCAGGTGCAGCAGGCAGCGCCGCACAGGGTGCCGCAGTCATAGTCTGTGGGAGAGACTCTGTCAAGGAGTCTGTATATGGCCTTGAATGTGTTTTTTCTTAATTTTGATTTCACCTGATAACTCCAAATCATTTGTTCTATTGTCATATTATATGCCAGAACAGCGCCGGATACAAGGACAATATATGTTGGCAATGCGACATGGTATAGGAATGCGGCGAAGGCTGTGAAGGTTGAGGGCATTTGTATGAATAACATAATTAAGGTGAATTGTCTTTACTTCAGACAGGTACAAATAAATAATGTGAAGAGTGCGGGTGGCCTTTTGGTCGCCTTATATTATGCAAAATTCTATGACCGGAGAGGTTGTTATCTCAGTATTTCCATAGGGCAAAGGTGAACATAGAACCCTCTCACACATAGAATGAAAATAAACTGCTGGAAAAATTATTTTGGGAACAGTGTCTGCAAAGAGAGGCAGATATAGTTTTTATGATTTGGATGAAAAAGCAATAAAGAGAATTTCATAATGACCAGGTCGCTAACAATATGGTATACTGCCATAACAGATGGCAGGGTGTAGTTATATAATTGTTGAAATTTCAATGATTAAGGTGAGTTAAAACTATAGTACCATTTTAAAAAAGTTTGATTTATGATGTTACATATTTTTATTTACGTGGTAGAATACTATTGGATTACTAGTTAAAAAAGAGGTTAATTTATGAAATTAGGCATTGATGTCGGTTCTACAACAGTAAAACTGGTATTATTAAACGAAAAAAACGAAATAAAGTATTCTAAATATGAAAGGCATATGTCAAACGTCTTTGACAAGGTTGAGGAGCTTGTCAAAGAGGCTTACGACAGCATGGGAGATATTACAGTCAAAGCTGTGGTTACAGGCTCCGGCGGACTGGCGCTTGCCGAAAAGGCGGGAATACCTTTTGAACAGGAGGTAATCACCTGCAGCAGGGCGGTAGAGGAGCTTATACCCGAAACCGAAACCGCAATAGAGCTTGGCGGGGAGGACGCCAAGATAACATTTTACGGAGCTTCTGTAGAGCAGAGAATGAACGGTACCTGCGCAGGAGGCACAGGTGCGTTTATAGATCAGATGGCAGTGCTGCTGAATACCGATGCGGCAGGGCTTAATGAGGCTGCCAAAAAACACAAAATGATTTACCCTATAGCTGCAAGATGCGGTGTGTTTGCCAAAACAGACATACAGCCGCTTATCAACGAGGGAGCAGCAATAGAAGATCTTGCGGCATCAATATTTCAGGCTGTGGTAAATCAGACCATATCGGGGCTTGCCTGCGGCCACCCGATTAAAGGCAAGGTGGCTTTTCTGGGAGGACCGCTGTCGTTCCTTTCGGAGCTCAGAACAAGATTTACAGAGACTCTGGAGCTTGCGCCGGAGGATGTCATATTCCCCGAAAACTCAAAATATTTCGTGGCGATAGGTGCGGCTTTGCTGTCCGAAAAATACAGTGACACAACACTTGGCGCCATAGTTGACGCGCTTGATAATATAGATGCTTCGGAGGTGTCGGACACCAAGCACATAGATCCTTTATTCAAAAACAGGGCTGACTATGCAGAGTTTATCAAAAGACATTCTGCCGACAAAGTTAGAACAGGCGAGCTTGCCAAGGCTTCCGGCAGACTTTATCTTGGCATAGATGCAGGCTCCACAACCACCAAATCAGCAGTTATAGACGAGCAGAACAGAGTGCTTTATTCGTTTTACAAAAATAACGAGGGCAGGCCTCTTGAAACAGTTCTTGAAATGCTGAGAGAGTTATATGCCCGGATACCTGCGGACGCATACATAGCAAGATCGGCGGCAACAGGCTACGGCGAGGGGCTTATCAGAGCCGCATTCAAAATAGATACGGGAGAAATCGAAACCATTGCGCATTACAAGGCTGCGCAGGAGTTTCTTCCGGGAGTTGAATTCATACTTGACATAGGCGGTCAGGATATGAAATGCATGAAGATAAAAGACGGAGCGATATATAATATAATGCTTAATGAAGCCTGCTCGTCAGGCTGCGGCTCATTTATAGAGACATATGCCAAATCTGTGGATATGACTGTGGCGGAGTTTGCAAAGGAAGCGCTGTTTGCATCAAATCCTGTAGATCTCGGGACGAGATGCACGGTGTTTATGAACTCCAAGGTAAAACAGGCTCAAAAAGAAGGAGCAACCATAGGAGATATTTCGGCGGGGCTTTCGTATTCCGTAATTAAAAACGCGCTGTACAAGGTTATCAAGCTCAGAAATCCCGAGGAGGCCGGAGAGAAGATAGTTGTTCAGGGAGGCACATTCCTGAACGATGCAGTGCTAAGAAGCATAGAACGAGTAGTCGGCAAAAACGTGGTAAGACCTGATATAGCGGGAATTATGGGAGCCTTTGGCGCAGCGCTTGTAGCCAAAGATACATATGAGGACGGCAGAAGCGCCATACTTTCACTTGAAGAACTTGATGCTTTCAGTGTAAACAATTCGCATACAAGATGCAACGGCTGTGAAAACAGATGTATGCTTACAGTTAACAGATTCAATGACGGCTCACGATTCATAACAGGAAACAGATGTGAAAAAGGCGAGGGCAAAGAGCATATCGAAAACACGGTTCCGGATATGTACGAGTACAAATTCGGCAGACTGTTTGACTATGAGCCTCTTGCGGAGTATAATGCACCCAGAGGCAGTATAGGTATACCGAGAGTTCTGAATATGTATGAAAACTATCCGTTCTGGCATACATTCTTTACGGCGCTCGGCTACAGGGTAATTCTTTCGCCCGCATCATCAAAAAGCATATATGAGGCGGGTATGGATACCATATCCTCCGATACGGCGTGCTATCCGGCAAAGCTGGTTCACGGACATATCAAGTGGCTTTGCGAAAACGGTGTAAGTACGATATTCTATCCCAGCATCAATTACGAAAGAGGCGAGGATCCGTCGGCGCCAAACCATTACAACTGTCCTATAGTTGCCACATATCCCGAGGTTATAGGCAGCAATATGGATGATGTGTTCAAAGAATATGACGTGGAGTTCATGCATCCGTTTTTGCCTTATGATGATGACAAAAGGCTCAAACGCGAGCTTTCAAGAGTATTTGACATAGACAAAAAAGAAATATCGGCCGCTGTGGACAGAGCCAGAGCAGAGGACAGGAATTTCCACAGAGATATAAAAGCCAAGGCTGACGAAATTCTTGACTACATAGAAAAAAACCACAAAAAAGCGGTGATTTTATCGGGCAGACCGTACCATGTTGATCCGGAAATCAATCATGGCATCAGCAAGCTCATAACTTCGTTTGATATGGCGGTTCTGACAGAGGATTCGGTTGCGGACAGGGTTACACTTGCAAGACCTGTCAGAGTTCTTGACCAGTGGGTATACCATTCAAGAATGTACAAGGCGGCGGTGTTTGCAGGCACAAGAGATGATGTCGAAATCGTGCAGCTCAATTCGTTTGGCTGCGGACTTGATGCTGTTACGACAGATCAGGTTGAGGAGATATGCAGAAGCAGCAACAAGCTTTATACGGTGCTCAAAATCGACGAGGGCTCAAATCTCGGAGCCGCAAGGATAAGAATAAGATCGCTCAGGGCTGCCATTGACGAGCGTGAAAAAAACCATATTAAAGCAGCGGCAGGAAACAGTGCGTTCCGCAGGCGGTATTTCACCAGAAAAATGCGCGAGGATTATACTATTATGATTCCGCAGATGTCTCCTATACATTTCAGACACGTTGAAGTTGCAATGAGACAGGCAGGCTACAAAGCGGTGCAGCTTCCGCCCGTAAACGTAAAGGCGGTAGACGAGGGACTCAGATATATAAACAATGATGCCTGCTATCCTACGATTGTAAGTCTGGGACAGGTTATATCGGCATTAAAATCAGGAGAATTTGATCTTGACAGGACAGCCATATTCATGTCGCAGACAGGCGGCGGCTGCAGAGCCAGCAACTATGTTTCCCTGCTGCGAAAAGCACTCAAAGATCTTGATATGGAGCAGATACCTGTAATCTCGGTAAATATGGCCGGACTTGAATCGAATCCGGGCTTCAGAATAACGCTTCCGCTTGTCAAAAGCGGCATGATGGGCGTCGTTTACGGCGATATGTTTATGAGAGTTCTGTATGCTACAAGGCCTTATGAACAGGTAAAAGGCTCTGCCGATGCGCTTTATGAAAAATGGGCGGCCATTGCAGACGAGAATATCAGAGACGGCAGCTTCAGCCGGTTCAAAAAAAATCTGAAGGGCATAGCGGAGGATTTCGACGCGCTGCCTCTCAGAGATATCAAAAAACCCAAGGTTGGCGTTGTAGGCGAGATACTTGTAAAATATCATCCTACAGCCAACAATGACATAGTCAGTGTAATCGAAAACGAGGGAGGAGAGGCTGTTGTTTTAGACCTGCTGGACTTCTTCCTGTACGGTATGTACAGCAAAAAATTCAACTACGAGCATCTTTCGGGTTCATGGAAACAGATGAAGGGCAATCAGCTTGCAATCAGCATACTTGAGCTTATACGAAAGCCTTACCGCAAGGCTCTGAGAGAAAGCAGCCGGTTTGAAGAACCGCTGCATATAGAGGAAATAGCAGAGGAGGCCTCCAAACTTATATCCATAGGAAACCAGTGCGGAGAGGGCTGGCTTCTGACAGGTGAAATGGTAGATCTCATAAATTCGGGCTGTGAAAACATAGTCTGTCTGCAGCCGTTTGCGTGTCTGCCAAATCATGTTACAGGCAAGGGTATGCTCAAGGCACTCAGAAAATACAACCCTAAGGCAAACATAGCAGCTATAGATTATGATCCGGGAGCAAGCAGCGTAAATCAGCTTAACAGGATTAAACTTATGATGGCAACGGCGCACAAAAACCTTGAAAAATAAAAGAGTGACGTGCAAGCAGGCAGGAGAGCAAAATGAGCAAAACAGCAAAAACAATCAGAACAGTTATTGTATCAATGCTTATCATTACCCTTGTTGTTTCAGGCAGCATTACGGCGGATGCGGCCTCATACAGCGGCAAATACTGGGTTAAAGTCAATGAGCAGTGCAATGTAGTGACAGTTTACGAAAAATCCGGCACCAAATGGAAGCCGATAAGAGCAATGCTGTGCTCCACAGGCCTTAAAAAACCGGGCAAGGAAACTCCGCGAGGCACATTTTACATGGGCGGCAGAAGACAGTGGGGCGTGATGTTTTTCGGGGTATACGCGCAGTACTGCACAACCATATCAGGCAATTATCTTTTCCATTCGGTACAGTACAACAAACAGAAAAACTACAAATCACAGCCGACAGATGAGTTTAATATGTTAGGCAAGCACGCCTCTCACGGCTGCGTCAGACTGTCGGTAATGGACGCCAAATGGATATATGACAACTGCAAGGCGGGTACCAAAGTCACAATATACAGAAGCAGCAATCCGGGGCCTATGGGCAAGCCGGAGGGCATCAAGGTATCCACAGACCGCAAGGAATACTGGGATCCTACAGATCCTAACCCGGACAACCCGTATTATCTGCTCAAAAAACCCGTAATAACCGTAAGCAGCAAAAAACAGCTTACAGTTGAGCTTGGCAGCAAATACACTCTCAAAAAATATGTGACGGCAAAGGATCCCAACACCTATATGGATCTGACGGATCTGGTGAGTGTAAACAAGGTTACAAAATACTCGGAAGAAACAAAAACATATGTGAAATGCAGCTTTTCAACCAAGACAGAGGGCATTTACAAGGTGCAGTACAAGGTAAAGGACAAATACAGCGGTACAGCCTACAAGACAATTAAAATCACCGTCACAGACAGCAACAGACCTGCTGTTTCGGGAGCGGCAGACAGAACTGTCATAACAGGTGAGACGGATGCCGTTAAGAATGTTACCGCAAAACAGGCGGGCAAAGACATGACAGAAGCAATCAGGGTATATATCAGAGAGCCTGAGAGCGCAGATTATACAGAGCTTACATATGAGCAGGCAAAGGCGTATGTGTTTGAAAAGGCCGGAGAATACAGCATCAGATATGTGCTTTCCGATACTATGGCAAAGTATGAGGATGCCAACGCAGAGATTACGGTTACCGCCGCTTCGGAACATACAGATTTAAGATAAATATTTGAGGGGAGTCTGCAAAACAGGCTTCCTTTTGCATTGTAAAAAAGTGGAAATATACGGAATTAAAATTCCTATTTCCACATATCGCACACAAGGTGCGAT
>CAVDMD010000084.1:0-7856 GCA_963609975.1 bacterium
AAGGCTCTTAAAGACAAAGGAGTTGCCATTGACATTATAGCCGAAACATCTGGACTTTCTAAAGAGGAGATAGAGAAACTGTAGGCAGACAGTTGAAATGACTGAACTATGCAGTTGCTGATTACAGCATACGAAAACTGATAAACACCCCGCATTCATCTGTAATGATAAGTGCAGGGTGTGTTTTTTTTATACATCTGTTGAATTTAGTTAGCTGTTTCTGCTGAAGCTGTAAGTGTTGTTTCGAGAGTAATCTTCTCGCCGTTTCTTTCGACAACCACTGAAATGGTGTCACCCGGAGAATGTTTTTCCAGCACTGCCGAAAGATCGTCATACTCTGAAATCTTCTTGCCGTCTGCCTTGGCGATACGGTCACCTATCTGAAAACCTGCTTCCTGCGCATTGACGCTGGTGATTCCGGTAATGTATACGCCCGGAGAATCAAGACCGTACTGCTGCGCCATCTCGCGGCTTGAAAGCGAAGCAACATTAACACCTATTTTTGCATCGCCTGATGCAGTCTGCGAATTGATATCGCCTCCTGCACTTATAATCTGCTGAGCAACCTCTGCGGCTGTATTTACAGGAATTGCAAATCCAAGCCCCTCGACATCTGAGCCTGAGGATTTGGCAACCACAAGCCCGATCAGCTGTCCGTACTGGTTAAACAGTCCGCCGCCGGAATTTCCCGGATTAATAGAAGCGTCTGTCTGCAGCAGGTTCATCTCCTGTCCGTCTACGGTTATATCTCTGTTGAGAGCGCTGACTATACCTGATGAAACGGTGCCGCCAAGCTGCCCGAGAGGGTTGCCTATTGCAACTGCCAGTTCTCCCACTACGAGCTGGTCGCTGTTGCCGTAGGTTGCTGCCGTAAGCTCCTTGCCGTCAGGATCAATCTTTATAACGGCTACATCGTTGGTTGAATCTGTGCCGACAAGTGTCGCCTCGTATTCATCACCGTTTCGAAGCGTTACCGTTATTTTTCTTGCACCTGATATAACGTGATTGTTGGTTATGATATATCCGTCGGAATCTATGATTACTCCGGAGCCTGCACCTTCTGTGATATACTGCATCATCCATGAGTCTGTGGCTACCGATTCTGTCACTATTTCAACAACCGAGTCTGCAGCCTTATCAACTATCTCAGATACTGTCAGAGAGCTGCCTGTAGCGTCTTCAAGGGTATAGCCGTCGGTTCTTGAAATCGAATTGCCGCTGCCCGATGAACCGCCAAATGCTCCGTTGTATACTGCAGCTCCCGCAAATCCGAAAGCTCCCGACAGTATAATACTTATACATACAAGCAGGGCGATTTTGCCGTTTTTGCTCATTTTCTTTTTTTTCTTTTTGTCAGGCTTCTCCTCGTAGGAGGATACAAATTCATATTCACCGTTTTCCTTTGAGCCGCTGCCGTAATCCCTGCTCCCCGAACCGTAAAGGTTATCTATAAATGGTCGGGTTTCGGGATTGTTGCCGTAAATAGAGTCTTTGAAATCTCCCATACTGTCACCTTCCTTAACATCTGTCTTAATTATTGTAATCTTTCTATACCTAATATTATACATTGCAATATGTCTTTTTTGTGTTGTAATTGTGTGAAACACTTAGAAAAATACAGAAATTGTATAAAAAAAGGCCTTGAAATATCGGTTTTTTGGTGTTTCTAATGCCTGCAGGATGTGATATAATTAAGTGTTAATTTTAAGAGCACAATTTCGGAGGAATATATATGAGCAAAGTGGTTACAGGGATAGACAAAAGCGGTTCGTTCAGAGTCTATGTTACGATTACTACAGACACAGTGGCAAAGGCTGCGGCAATCCACAAGACAACGCCTCTTGCATCTGCCGGACTTGGCAGAGTGCTGACAGGAGCAGGACTTATGGGGCTTATGCTTAAAAACGAGGGAGACAGGCTGACTGTGCAGTTCAAGGGCGACGGCCCCGCAGGACAGATACTTGCCACGGCAGACGGCAGAGGCAATGTCAAGGGATACATAGCAAACCCGGATGTGGAGCTTCCTCTTACGGACAGGGGCAAGCTTGATGTGGGCGGCAGCCTCGGAATCGGCCAGCTTACGGTTATCAGGGATATGGGACTCAAAGAGCCGTATATGGGTCAGATAGATCTTGTTTCCGGGGAAATAGCAGACGATCTTACAGCCTACTACTATATATCTGAGCAGCAGAACACTTCCATAGCTCTTGGAGTCAAGATAGATGTTGACTGCAGCATCAAAGCAGCCGGAGGAATGTTCATACAGATGCTGCCTGATGCCGGGGAGGGCGCAATTGATGCACTGGAGGCCATGATAGCGGATATGAAGCCTCTGACCTCTATAATCGAAGATGTGCAGACTCAGGGCGCAGGCAAATCGGAATCAGGACTTGCAGAGGCTCTGATGAACGAGATATTCAAAGATATGCCGGAGGACTACAGAGTTTCAAAGCTGGCGGAGGCAGAGATCAACTGGCACTGCGACTGCAGTGTCGAAAGACTCGAAAAGGCTCTGATGACAATAGGAGCAGAAGACCTCAGAGAAATAATTGAGGAGGACGGACAGGCGGAGCTTACCTGCCAGTTCTGTACCAAAAAATATCATTTTGACAAGGCTCATCTTGAAGCCATACTGGAGGCAATCAGCTGATGAAAGATATAATGCTCAGGATAACAGGCACGCAGAATATAGATAATGATGCCGACACGATAGAATTTATGACAGAGGGCAGGATTTACCAAAAAGAAGACGCGACATACATAGTGTACGAGGAAAGCAGATTTTCGGGACTTGAAGGCTGCAAAACCACAGTCAGAGTCAGCGACGACAATGTTAAAATGTTCAGGTTCAGCGAAAGCTTCCCGATGGACACCAAAATTGAATTCCAAAAAGGCAAACGATTTGAGGGATATTATCAGACGCCGTTTGGTCCTGTTGAGATGGAGGTTACGACCAACAGCCTTACCAACAACATTTCCTTCGAAAAAGGCGGCAGACTCAATATAGACTACAACATAGCCCTTGTAGGGCTGTCTGAGGGAAGAAGCATTCTTGACATAGAGGTTATGTAATATGCTCAGGAGGTGAAACTATGAGTAACAAAACAACCAAAGTAATAGCAGTAATACTGGCAGCAGCACTTGTGATAACAACAGTGGCGTGTTTTGGTTCGGCACTGTTCTAAATAACATACAGAGAAGAAAGAGAGGCGGGCAATTATGGACAATTTACAAAAGATCGGTTTTAGTGCGGAGAAATATCTTGAGGAGCAGACTGCGCATATCAGAGAGCGCATCAATGAGGGCAATGCGGAGAGGCTGTACCTTGAGTTCGGAGGCAAGCTTGTTCACGACAAGCACGCAATGAGAGTACTGCCCGGCTTTGACGAAAACGCCAAAATCAAACTCCTTGAGAGAATGAGCGATCAGGCGGAAATCATAATATGCATTTATGCGGGAGATATAACCACAAGCAAGACAAGACAGGACTTCGGAATCACATACGACCTTGAAGTTATGAGACTTATAGACATATTCCGAAAGCACAGCCTCAAAATCAACAGCGTGGTTGTAACAAGATATGAGGACACACCGTCTGTAAATATGTTTATGAACAAATTAGAGCGCAGAGGCATCAGAGTCTACAAGCACAGATTCACAAAAGGATACCCTACAGACGTCGATGTTATAGTAAGCGATGACGGCTACGGCGCCAACCCGTATATAGAGGTTACAAAGCCCCTTGTAGTGGTTACAGGTCCGGGAGGCGGTTCAGGCAAGCTTGCAACCTGCCTTTCACAGCTTTATCACGAAAACAAGAGAGGCCGCAAGGTCAGATATGCCAAATTCGAGACCTTCCCTATCTGGAATCTGCCTCTCAAACATCCTGTGAACATAGCCTATGAGGCTGCAACCGCAGACCTCAGAGATGTCAATATGATAGACTCGTTCCACCTTGAAGCCTACGGCAAAATGGCGGTAAACTACAACAGAGATTTAGAGGTGTTCCCTGTAATCAAGCGTATTATTGAGAAGATTACAGGCGAGGAATCAGAATACAAGTCCCCTACGGATATGGGGGTAAACAGAGCGGGTTTTGCAATTACGGACAATGAAGTATGCGAGGAGGCCGCAAAACAGGAGATAATCAGAAGATACCTGATTGCTCTTTGCGACTACAAAAAAGGCAAGATAGAAGCAGAGTCCCTCGAAAGAGCCAAGCTGCTCATGGACGAGCTTGATCTGAAGCTTGAGGACAGAACCGTAATACAGCCTGCAAGAGATTATGTTGAAATGAAGCGCAACTGCGATGACAGATATATAAACGTTGTAGGCATGGCCATACAGCTTAATGACGGCAGAATAATCACAGGCAGAAGCTCCAGACGAATGGTTGCGGCAGGCGCAGTGATATTAAATGCCGTTAAGGCGCTGGCAGGCATAGCAGACGAGGTGCATCTGATTGCTCCGGATGTGCTTGAAGGCATACAGAGACTCAAAACAGAGTTTCTCGCACAGGACAGAACAAGCCTTACCTGTGAAGAAATCCTCAACGCCCTTGTGGTTTCGGGCACCACAAATCCTGTGGCCGCAAAGGCGCTTGAATGTCTCAAAGAACTCAAAGGCTGCAGGGCACACTGTACCGCAATACTCTCTGACAGAGACGAATATGCGGTAAGATCCTTAGGTATAGACGTCACCTGTGACCCGGATTATGCCACAACAAACCTTTATCTTGGATAGGGAGGCTTTATGTACGGACAGTTTTTTGTTCTGTTTGCCATAGTATTTACAGGATATTTCTTTAGAAAATTCAATATAATAGACGATGCGATGAACCATGGACTTAACAGGTTCATCGTATACTTTGCATATCCGTGCATGATAGTTCACAATATAGGGACGCTTGACATGAACGGTCAGCTTATGCGCTCGTTTCTTGTGACTTTTGCCATCAGCTGCGGTATGTTTGCGGTATACAGCATATATTCATATCTGTACTGCAGGGTCAGGAAATTTCCCGCCGGCAGCAGCAATGTTGCGGAGATGGCAATGTCAAGCCCCAACAACGGATTTATGGGTTTCCCTGTAGCTCTCATATTCTTTGGAGAGCAGGGGCTGCTTCTGATGCTGGCTCACAATGCGGCAATGAATTTCTATTTCTTTTCATACGGACTGCTGCTGCTCCGAAGAAATGCGGCAGACAGGCCGGAAACCACGGCGGCGGGAGTCCTGCGCGGATTTTTCAAAGTCCTTGTAAACCCGAACATACTGGCGCTGTTCATAGGATTTGTCATAGCGCTGCTTGGCATAGACTTTGAGGGGACTGCGATAGACACATACCTTACAAGCATAGGCAATGTGGCAACCCCGATGGCTATGATATTCATAGGCTCATCACTTACAGGCAGCAGCCCTGCAGACATCATCAGAGACAGACTGGTTGTCGAAACCTCTCTCAACAGACTGGTGCTTGTACCTGTGCTTACATATCTTGTGACGATATTACTGCCCATAGACAGCCTTATGAAATCAATTATAGTGCTTGGCAGCTGTTTCCCTGTAGCCGCAACGGTGTCAATGCTGGCAGAGCAGGAGGGACAGGATCAGGAGCTTTCAAGCAGAGCTCTGTTTCTCAGTACTGTCGTATCCATGGCGAGCATACCCGCATCAATATCACTTATCAGTATTCTCATTTAACCACAGCCTGTGCTGTGGCTTTTTTTCTCCCTATTTTCCCTTGCCGCAGTCAAGCTCCCTGAAAAACTCTTTTTCCTCCTCGTGAAGTATGTAGGCACGCTCCAGCAGCCTGCCCTTGCTGTAATCCGAAAGAGAGGCAAAGGTTGTGAGCAGCTCATGCTCTATGTTAGTCATGGAGTTATACAAAAGCATATTGCCTAAAAGGGTTTTGTTGTCTGCGGTAAGCAGAGCATCCATCTTAATGCCGAAAAAATCGGCCATTTCAATCAGAGTTGACATATCGGGAACTCTGGAGCCCGATTCATACTGTGCGTAGGAAGTGCGGCTGAGATTAAACTCCTTTGCCATATCAAGCTGGCTCATGGATTTGTGCAGTCTCAAAGATTTTATGTTGTGTGCAAATTGCATTTGTGTGTCAGATTTCATTTTAAGCTCCTTACTCAGAATTTTTTTCCGTTTTCTTTCATATAAAGCGACATCGCAAACTCTACAAGGCGCCCTTTTGAAAAAGGTGACAGTCTGCGGTAGTTGTAGAGAAAAGCTTTTTCATCATTTTTGAGGGCGTCGTAAAACCTTTTTCCGGCCAGAATTTCCTCGGTGTCCTTTTGCAGCATATCCGAAAGATCGACATGAAAAAACTTTGTAATTGAAACAGTTGCCGCAAAAGACGGTACTCTTTGCCCATCCTCATAGGCTGCGTAGGTCTCTCTGTGTATGCCAAGCTCGGTGGCAGCCTGTGTTTTGGTAAGCTTTTTGTATTTTCTCAGCGCCTGCAGATTTTCTGCAAAACGCTTCCGGTAATTCTCTTTGTTCATAGAATTCCTCCATAATTAAACTTTCTGATATATAGTGCAAAAAAGGAGGCAAAATGTTGCAAAAAACCGAAAGAGTTTCAAAAAATTCTCCTTAGAGTTCTATTGGCAGTACCTCTCGGTGCGTTTAAGCAGACCTCTGCAGACTGTAAACTTAAAATAAATAGAACTTACAGCGTAAAGGAGAGGAACTTATGGAAAAACGTGTAGACAATATTGCCACAGGCAGAAGACTCAGAATCAAACGAGAGGCTTTGGGAATGACAAGAGACAGGCTTGCCGAGGAGATAGAAGTAACTCCTAAATTCATACAGGACATAGAATACGGCGCCAAGGGTATGTCAACCGAAACTCTTGTAAGACTTTCGGAGGCGCTCGACCTGACGACAGACTATATTCTAAAAGGATTTGTTGATGAAGAGGGACCGGGACAGGGCATAGAACGGCAGGCAGTAAAAAACGATATATTCAGCACCCTCAGAGAATATGACGACGGGGAGCTGAAAATAATGGATCAGGTCTGCAAGCTGTTAAAAGGAAAGCCGCTGGAAAGTCATGATGAAGAAAAATAAACCGGACAGAGAGAAACTGTGCGATATGCTTGCGGACTGCAACGGATATCTCAAAAGAGTTCTTGCAGTTTGCGGCGCAGACCCTGATACACAGGAGGAAATCGCACAGGAAGCCATATTTCAGGGTTATGAAAAACTGCACACGCTGCGTGATCCTGAAAAAATGAAGCCATGGCTTGGCACTGTGGCAGTAAGGCTGTATGCAAGGGAGTACAAAAGAAGCAGAAGATTTGTCGGCGGGCATGACGGCAGAGATGTGACGGAGCTTATTGAAGAACTGCCGTCAGGTGAACCGGATGTTCTTGATGAAATTCTGAGAAATGAACAAAAGGAATACCTTGCAGGGCTTGTAATGAAGCTCAATCAGAAAGACAGCAGCATAATACTTCTGAGATACAGAGACGGTATGAGTCTCAAAGATATCGCAATTACTCTGGATATGAAATACAGTACAGTGAGAAGTATGCACGCAAGAGCGCTTGCAAAACTCAGAGAGATTGCAGAGGGCGAGAAAGGAGGCGGGGATAATGGACACAGATAAATTTGCACAGGTGCTCAGAGAGGGCTATGATGCACTTGACCCCGAAAAAGAGGAGAGAGAATACATAAGGGAGCTGCTGCGCAAAAAAGAGCAGCAGAGAAAAAGACGCATCAGAACAATCACAGCGGCAGCTGCGGCGTTTATACTTGTAGTGGGCGCAGTGCTGGCTGTGGGAGGCTGCTTTGCTCCCGCAGAGGCAGATAAAAACAGCAGGACCAAGGTGGAGGAGCA
>CAVDMD010000084.1:8631-9879 GCA_963609975.1 bacterium
CATCGGCTGCACTGACGGGCTGCTTTTGCCTACCATACCTACAGTGCCTCTTGTTACCGCATACGCTCCGAGTATCATCAGCATTGCCAGAGCAAGGCATACCATTTTTATACTTCTTGTGTTTGTGTTCATAGTTATAATCTCCTTTTTTAAGTAACTTGTACTCCTTTGGGCGGGGAGGTTCAACAAATCAGAAGAAGATAAGACCGGCTGTGCAGATATTGCGTCACCCTGACAGTAAGATTTGCATTTTGTGCGGAAATGTTACAGGTTTGCTTGAATAAAAATATTTCTTTACTTTTTGGCGGCAGATATGTATAATTCTTTTAGAGTTAAATTTTTAACAATGTTTAATTTTTAACATTCTATATACAACTATTGGATCTAGGAGGATTACAGTATGAAAAAAATCGGTGTATTAGGTACAGGTACAATGGGTGCCGGAATTATTCAGGTACTGGCACAGAACGGTTATGAGGTTGTTTTAAGAGCAAGAAGACAGACTTCAGTAGACAACGGTATTGCTACAGTAACCAAGAATCTTGACAGAATGGTCAAAAAAGAAAAGATCACAGAAGACCAGAAAAACGAAATACTCAGCAGAGTACACGGTTCAACTGACATTGAGATCGTTAAGGACGCAGATCTGATTATCGAGGCTGCTACAGAGAATATGGAAGCCAAAAAAGCCCTGTTCAAGGAGCTTGATGAGCTGGTAAAGCCTGAGGCTATTATCGCTACCAACACTTCATCATTATCAATCACAGAGATTGCTGCAGCTACAAACAGACCTGACAAAATCATAGGTATGCATTTCTTCAACCCTGTTCCTGCTATGAAATTAGTTGAAATCATCAAGGGACTTGCTACATCAGAAGAAACAAAGAACACAATCTTAGAGCTTACAGCAGCCCTCAAAAAGACTCCTGTAGAAGTAGAAGAAGCTCCGGGATTTGTTGTAAACAGAATCCTTATTCCGATGATCAACGAAGGTATCGGAATCTTAGCAGACGGTGTTGCTGATGCCGAGGGTATTGATGCGGCTATGAAGCTTGGTGCAAACCACCCTATGGGACCTCTTGAATTAGGTGACCTTGTAGGACTTGACGTATGCCTTGCTATTATGGATGTGCTTTATACTGAATACGGTGATCCTAAGTACAGAGCTCATCCGCTGCTCAGAAAAATGGTAAGAGCTAACAAGCTTGGCAGGAAAACAGGCGTTGGTTTTTACGATTACACAAAATA
>CAVDMD010000085.1:0-9860 GCA_963609975.1 bacterium
TTTTATTCTTCTGTATCTGTGATTTTATAGCTGCTGTACCATTTGCCGCAGTTAACATAGTAATTGCAGAACAGAGGGGCTATATCCCCTGTCAGCTCATTTGACACAATTGCGCTGTATGTTTTGTACAGTATAGGGTAATACGGCAGCTCATCATTTAATATTTTCTTCAGTGATTCTGCCGACGCTTTTATGTTTTCTTCACTGTCCGGTGTGTTTACAGCCGCTGCAAGCGACAGAGCCTCTGCATTTTCGTATCCTGTGTAATTGCCCGAAGCTATAAACGGGGTCAGGTCATAATACTCGGAAATGCGGGCGCCCCCTATATAAATGTCATATCTGCCCGCTTTAAGATATGATTTGTACTGCTGCTGACTGCACGATACTATCTGTGTCCTGAGTGATATTTTTTCAAGGTTTTCCGCTATGATTTCAGCGGCGCTTTTTCTTGTCTTAGTGCTGTTTACAAGAATTTTTACAGTAAAAGCCCTGCCGTCGCTGTCCTCAAGATAGCCGTCCTTGTTAACATCGGCAAATCCTGCGCTGTCTAAGATATCCTTTGATTTTTTACGGCTCATACTGTACATATCACCTTTGTTTTCCGTGCCGTAAAAACCGGGATAAAAAAGACTGTCTGTTTTTATTCCGCAGCTGTAATACGCCTTGCTTACTATGCTGTTTAAGTCTATGGCATAGGCTATAGCCTGTCTGATATTCTTATCTGCCGTAATGCCGCTGCTGCAGTTAAATCCCACATACTCAACCTCGTTGGACAGAAATTCCGTTGTTTTGAGATTCTTGCTGCCTATTTGGGTCTGCCTTTCGGCATCCTTGTTTACCGAAAACGAAACAAGATTGCCGTCTGTCAGATTCATTATATCTGCGCTTTCCTGATAAATATTGAACACAAGCCTGTTGTCGGCTTTCTGGCCGCTGTACTCATCATTTGGTTTCAGTACAAGGGTTTTGCTGCTGTCATATTTGGCCACGCGATACATTCCCGAACCTACAGGTCTGAAGTCCTCATCAGATGCAGACAGCTCCGCATATGACGAATATTTGTGCTGCGGCAGTATCGGAAATACCAGTCTGCTGATTCCGCCCTCGCCTGCCTGTGTAAACGATATTTTCACTGTGCTGCTGTCTTTTACGGTCACGGATTCTATACATGACACATAACTGCTGTATATTGATTTGCTCCCCGCCTGTTTGTATGCATTTACGGAAAACTCGACATCTGATGCCGTAACTTTCTCTCCGTCGCTGAAACGCGCTTTGCTGTCAAGAGTTACCGTCACCGATTTTTTGTTTTTGCTTATGGTGTAATCATCGGCAAGGTCGTTTTGCGGAATCAGGTTTTCATCAAGGGAAAACAGCCCCTGATATACCAGCTTGGATATATAGTAGGTATCCTCATCGTGTGATACCACAGGATTCAGTGTTTTGATGTTGCTTATTGCAAAATTTACAGTACTGCTTTTTTTGTAGGTGGCATTGTCTGAATTTTCACCTGTAATGATTTCCCTGACGCTTTTGCAGCCTGAAAACGCAAACAGCATCGAGAGTATAAGTAATACGGATATGAATTTTTTATGCATATTTTTTTATGAGCCGATCTATCTGACGATACAGCTCCTCCTCACTTCCTGAGTTGTCTATGATTTCATCGGATTTTGCCGCCTTTTCGCTCTGGGGCATCTGATTGCTGATTCTGTCTGCAACCTGCCCGGCAGATATATTGTCTCTGGCGCACACTCTTCTGATTCTGACCTCATCCGACGCATCTACAAGCCATACGGCTTCCACATCGGCATCAAGTCCCGCCTCAAACAGCAGCGGCGCATCTACAATTACGCTGCTCTGCGCATTCTGTATCCTCTCCCTTATACCCGAAACAATGCTGCCCATCATTATGTCATCAAGCCGGTTTTTTCTGGTGCTGTCCTGAAAAACATAAGCTCCGAGGGCTTTTCGGTCAAGGCTTCCGTCAGGCAATATGAACCTGCTGCCGAAGGTTCTGCCGATTTCATCAAGCAGCGGTGATCCGGGCTGCACTATCTGCCTTGCTATTAGGTCTGCGTCAATTATTTCAAAGCCTTTTGATGCCAGATACTGCGACACCGTAGATTTGCCTGTGCCTATGCCTCCCGTAAGTCCTATAACCTTCTTACCTGTTCCTTTATTTAAGTTCATACCAGTTTGCTCCCTCGTTTACATCCGCCGTCATTTTTACCGTAAGCGAAACGGCATTTTCCATATTCTCTCTGAGCAGAGCCTTAATCTGCTCTTTTTCTTCGGCAAAGGTTTCGATAATAAGTTCGTCGTGAATCTGCAGTATCAGCCTTGATCTGAAATTGCCATCCCTCAGCGCGTTATATACCCTGATCATCGCTATTTTAATAATATCAGCTGCGCTGCCCTGTATGGGGCTGTTCATTGCAAGTCTTTCCCCAAGCTGTCTGACCATATGGGAGGATCCGTTTATCTCCTTGATATATCTCCTGCGTCCCTCTATGGTCTTAACATATCCTGTCTGTCTGCACTGCTCAATCTGATGATTCATAAACTCTTTTACCTTTGAATGTTTTTCAAAGTAGTCGTCTATATATTTCTCGGCTTCTTTTCTTGATATATTAAGCTCTGTCGAAAGTCCGAAACTGCTCATGCCGTAAATCACTCCGAAGTTGATGGCCTTGGCGCTGCTTCTCTGCTGAGATGTGACTTCCTCCGCAGGTATGCCAAATACTCTCGAAGCTGTACTCCTGTGAATATCTGCGCCGTTGTTAAAGGCCTCAATAAGCGCACTGTCCTGCGACATATGCGCTAAAACTCTAAGCTCTATCTGGGAGTAATCCGCGCCTGTGAGAACAAAGTCTTTTCCCTCCGGAACAAATGCCTTTCGTATCTGCCTGCCGAATTCGGTTTTTACGGGTATATTCTGCAGATTAGGCTCTGTACAGCTCAGTCTGCCTGTAGCTGTAACCGTCTGCTGGAAATGGGCGTGGAGTCTGCCGTCTTTGTGAATAAGAGGAAGCAGTCCCTCCACATAGGTGCCGTTTAGTTTTGTCAGTGTTCTGTATTCGAGGATCTTATCTATTACAGGGTGCCTGTCTTTTAATTTTTCAAGCACCTCCGCACTGGTCGAATATCCTCGCTGTGTTTTTTTGCCTGCCGGAAGCTGCAGTTTTTCAAAAAGTATATTTCCAAGCTGCAGAGGTGAATTAATATTGAATTCCTCTCCTGCAAGCTCATATATTGAATTTTTGAGAACTTCAATTTTTGCTGTTATTTCGCTGCCTATGCCGGTAAGCACACTGCTGTCTATTTTGAATCCGTACATTTCCATTGAGGCAAGCACTTCAATCAGCGGCAGCTCTATATCGTAATATACCCTGTCTAGTTCTTCTTTTGCTATAAGGCTCTGCAAAACAGGTTTAAGCTCGGATACGCTGCAGCACCACTGCGCCGTAAAATCGGCAAACTGTCCCTGATTGTTTCCGAACATATCAATCTGCCCTGTTTTTGAAAACAGCTCTTTTTCGTCCGGAATCTGTTTGTGCAGATATTCAAAAGCAAGCGTTTTGAGCAGATAGTTGCTTTTTGACGGATCAAGCACATACTCTGCTGTTTCGGTGTCAAAGCTTATGCTGATGTTTTTGAGTCCCCTGCACATAAGAGGGTATATGTCGCTTTTGAGGTTGTGTCCTGTCAGTCTGACATCGCTGTTATTAAGATGCTCGATAAAAGCATCTGTATTCTCACCGTCAATATAGCAGCATATGCCGTCGTACAGACAGCCTATGCCGTATATCTCAGGAATATCCCTGTGATTGCCGTCGCTTAATACTTTGATTGTCACTTCTCCGCTGATAGCTGCTATGTCCTCTTTTGAAGATACAGCCCTGCAGCTGTAATTCATATCAGAGGTTTTTGGGGGAAGCTTCAGTTTTTTGAGAAAGCTGTTGAACTCAAGCTTTGTATATATCTCAATAAGCCTGTCATAGTCCGGCTCCGTAAGCCTGTATTCCTCCGGATCAAAATCAACAGGCGCGTTTGTATTGATTGTCGCAAGTCTTTTGCTCATAACCGCAAGCTGCTGATTGTCCTCTATTTTTTCTCTTAATTTGTTTTTGGGCATACTGTCAATCGAGGCAAGCAGGTTTTCCACGCTGCCGTATTCGAGTATTAGTTTTGTGGCTGTTTTTTCGCCCACTCCCGGAACTCCCGGTATGTTGTCGGACTGATCGCCCATAAGTCCCTTGAAGTCTATGAACCGGGCAGGTGTAAAGCCGTATTTCGCAACCATGGCATCGTGGTCATAAATTTCAAATTCGGATATGCCTTTTTTGGTGATGATTACTTTTGTTTTGTCTGTGGCAAGCTGCAGCTCATCCCTGTCCCCCGTTATAATCAAAGGGCTTAGTCCCTCAGACTCGGCTTTGACAGCTATGGTGCCTATGAGGTCATCTGCTTCCCAGCCGTCCATTTCAATGCGTTTGATGTTCATTGCATCCAGCACGTCCTTTAGCAGCGGCAGCTGCATTGCAAGCTCCGGAGGCATTTTTTTGCGGCCGGCCTTGTATTCGCTGTATTCAAGATGTCTGAAGGTAGGCGCTTTACGGTCAAATGCGACTGCAATATAGCCGGAGGGATATTCGTTTTTTATCTTTGTCAGCATATTCAAAAATCCGAAAATCCCCTGCGTGTATATGCCCTCTCTGGTTATCATAGGGTTTTGCATCGCATAATACGCTCTGTTTATAAGGCTGTTGCCATCTATAATTATAATTCTGTTATCCATATCAAAACCTCATTAAAAAGAATACATTTATTGTATCACAATTCATGCTATAATACTAATGGAAAAAACAAAGGAGCGACAGTTATGTACGATTATCATACACATTCGTCGTTTTCGGACGACTGCAGTATACCTATGGAGGAAATGGTGCAGACAGCTAAGGATACGGGGGTCAGAATGTATGCGGTAACAGACCACTACGACCCTGACTATCCCGCAGATGAGCAGTATGCATTTGACCTTGATTTTGAAAACTATCACAAAGAACAAACCCGTGTTCAGGAGCTTTGCAATACCAAAGACTTCAAAATGCTCAAGGGTATAGAAATAGGCCTGCAGGCGGGAGACGGTACAGTTCACAAGTGCACAGAGGCGGTAAAGCACCCCTATGATTTTGTCATAGGCTCTTTTCACTGCATAGACTACAGGGACATATGGAAACCGTTTCACGAAAATATGACTCCCGAAAAAGCAACGGGCATATACTACGAATATATACTTGAAACAATAGGCAGATTCAGTGATTTTGATGTGCTTGGGCATATCAACGCTCTTGACAGATACATACCGTATATACCGGATTTTGCTCCGTACAGAGAAATCGTATCTGAAATTCTCAAGCTCCTCATACGCAAAAACAGAGGACTTGAAATCAACACCTCAAGCTTCAGATACAACATGGGAAATCTGACAATGCCCTCTGATGAAATATTAAAGATGTACCGCGAACTTGGCGGCACCATCATTACATTTGGCTCCGACAGCCATTTCCCCGAACATATATGCTACAGATATGACTGGGCTATGGAATACCTGAAATCGTTCGGGTTTAACACTCTGACTGTTTTTGAAAACAGAGCGCCTGAATTTGTGAATATATAGACTGTAAAAGGGTCTGTCACATCATGGCTAAAATCCCATGGCACAGACCCTCTGCAATAATAATATCTGTTTTGTCTTTAGCCGCGTTTTTCAGGCAGTTTCTCATAAACAACAAGCCCTCTTACTGCAAAGAACAGGCATATTGCTCCCATTATATAGTACCATGGGTTCTCTGAAACCGAGAAAAATTCAGGACATATTGCAACCCACATATTACACCACGGATTAAATGACACAAGAGCTACACAGATAAATGTAATGTGCAGAAAACGGCTGTGCCCCGACCTGCTTTTGCGTTTTTCAAGCACAAGTCCCGGAACAATCGTGATGAGAACCTGTGTAAAAATCCAGAACTTCCACATGGTTTCATCATGCAGTTCAAATCTGAGAAAATTCAACCCCACATAAAAGCATACAAGCTGTATTATGATATCTCTCATATGCTCCTTAAAAGGTGTGCCCGGTTTCCAGTTTATTTCCGCCTCATATGTCAAAGCTCTGTGCAGACAGAAAATCTCCATGCATACCCATACTGCCTCCCCTATTGCCAGCAGCAGAAACAGCGGAAAATGATCATATCCGTTCCACGCAGTCAGAAATACCCATATGCCCATAAAGTCCGCCGCACAGTAAAATGTGTGCATCCACAGCGGATAAGGACCGACCTTGTCCTTTTCGGTCAGCACTATAGGTATGATATATACCAGAAGTCCGAATACAACAGCAAGTGCAATAGCAATCCATGCGCCTATATATCCATCTGCTCCTATACTCAAACGGTCAATAAAATCCTGTGGCGATACATCTCCGGAGGGATATCCGGAAGTCAGCTTTTCAAATATATTCATTAGAATTCACCTCCTGAATTCATTATATTCACTTGACTTTAACATCACAATGAGCAAATATATATAGTATGATGCTTAATATACACTTTGTATACTTTTGTATGTTAAATCTTTTTTGAGGAGATAAAAATTATGTACAGAACATCCGGCGACAGAAGATTTCAGAAAAACAAAAAAGCCATACAGAAAGCTTTTATCACTCTTGTTATATCCAAAGGCTACCGCAGCGTTACCATATCAGATATCTCAGCAGAAGCCGATATCAACCGTATGACCTTCTATGCTCATTACGATACAGTAGAAGATGTATTTAACGAATTTGTCGAGGATATGGAACAGGAAATCGCCTCGGCAGTGCTTGAGGAACCGGATTTCGATATGGACAGATTTTTTAATCTGCTTAATTCCATGATGTATAAAGAAATTGAGTTTTTCAGATATGTTGCAAAAGAAAAAAGCTGTTCCGATTTCAGAAGCAGTTTTCAAAAGGCTATAAATAAGATATTGCAGATTGATTTTGCAGGCAGAACCGATTATCCGCCGCAGGAAAAGCTGATTGCCGCAGACCTTGTTTCCGTATGTATCGCAAGCGCCTACCTGAACTGGCTTGCAGGCGACTACGGCAGCACAGGCCTTGATACAGTTATAGCTGTCACAAAGAATATGCTCAAAGACAGGATGGTGCATATCACATATAGAGAAATCTAAACTCTGTTTTAAGCAGGAACCTCCGTCAGCTTTCTTCTCTGACCCGAATTTTTGCAGTAACCTGACAGCCTGCGCCTGAATAAAATACAGTATCAAACCAAAAGGAGCCTGTATTATGACTTTGAGCGAACTTTTACCCGGTCAGGAATGTATTATCTGCAGTATAGACTGTGAGGAGAGCATGAAACGCAGACTGCTTGACATAGGGCTTGTAAACGGCGCCCGCATCAGATGTACCGGCAGCAATCCGGGAGGCAATATGCACGCATTTTTAATACATGGTGCAGTTATGGCAATACGCGTATCAGACTGCAGAAAGATATCCGTAAGGGCGTGCTGATATGAAAGAAAAAACAATCGCACTGGCAGGCAATCCTAATGTGGGCAAAAGCACCATATTCAACGCTCTTACAGGCATGAAGCAGCACACCGGCAACTGGCCGGGCAAGACAGTTGCAAATGCAAAAGGCAGAGTTCTGATCTGCGGACAGACATACGAAGTGACTGACCTTCCTGGTACATATTCTCTGATGGCTCATTCTCCCGAAGAAGAAGCCGCAAGAGATTATCTGTGCTTTGAAGCGCCGGATCTGGTCATAGTCGTATGTGACGGCACCTGCCTCAAGCGCAATCTTAATCTCGCTATCCAGATAAAAGAGATATGTGACAATATTATATTATGTGTAAACCTGATGGATGAGGCGTCCAAACAAGGCATCTCCGTTAATACAGAGAGTTTATCCTCTATGATGAGCTGTCCTGTGTTTGCCATGTCTGCAAACAGCAGAAAAAGCATAGAGGAGTTCAAGCACTTCATATATGATAACTTTAATAGCAGCAGTGGCGGTCAGATTAAATACAGTAATGAAATAGAAAAAAACGCAGAACGCATAGAGCCTGTGATAAAAAAGTTTTACCCTGCCGTAAACTCCAGATGGCTTGCTCTGAGGCTCATGGAAAACAATATTGATTTCCTGCATACTATAGAGGATAAAATGAATATTGATATTTCCTCAAATGCCGAGATAGCAAATTTACTTAATCAGAAGGCTTTTAATATTGGTTCTGAAAAGCTTGTTGCTGCCATTTTGGAATGTGCGGAGAAAATATGCGGCAGAGCCGTATCATACAGCAAAAGAGATACAAAAAGGAAAAATGCAGCAGTGGCGGACAGGATACTCACAGGCAAATTCACAGGCTACCCTGTCATGCTTTTGTTTCTCGCACTGATATTCTGGCTTACCGTATCAGGCGCAAATTATCCGTCAGAGCTTCTTTCCCGGATTTTTGACAGTACAGGGCATATGATTTCTTCCGCGCTTTCGTATACAGGCTGTCCTGCAGGGCTGAATGAATTTATAGCAGGAGGTGTCTTTAAGACACTCTCATGGGTTGTTGCCGTAATGCTGCCGCCTATGGCTATATTTTTCCCGCTGTTCACGCTGCTTGAGGAGCTTGGATATCTGCCCAGAATAGCATATAATCTGGATGCTCCGTTTGAAAAATGCAACACCTGCGGCAAACAGGGACTTACCATGTGTATGGGATTTGGCTGTAATGCTGCGGCAGTAACGGGCTGCCGCATTATAGATTCAAAACGTGAGCAGCTTCTTGCCGTTATAACCAACAGTTTTGTTCCCTGCAACGGCAGGTTTCCCGCAATGATAGCGGTTATCTCCATATTTTTTGCAGCATCAGGCTCCTCTTTGCTTACTGCGCTGATACTGACTGCGGTTATAGTCATCGGTGTGACCGTAACACTGACAGTAACCAGGCTGCTCTCACTTACAATACTAAAAGGCGTCCCCTCGTCTTTTACATTGGAGCTTCCGCCCTACAGAAAACCTCAGATAAAACAGATTGTGGTACGCTCTGTGTTTGACAGAACCGTATTTGTACTGAGGAGAGCTGTCATTGCAGCTGCTCCTGCAGGTGCGGTTATATATCTTGTTTCAAACATTTATATCGGTGACGCTCCCGTATTTAATCATATCACCGGTTTTCTTGACCCGTTTGCACAGCTGATGGGACTTGACGGTGTGATCCTTGCCGCATTTATTCTGGGGCTTCCCGCAAATGAAATAGTAGTCCCGATAATAATTATGGCATATACAAATCAGGGAGTACTGTCAGAAGTTACGGGTGTGGGGCAGCTCTCACAGGTGCTTTTGTCAAACGGCTGGGATTTTACAACTGCCGTATGTTTTATTCTGTTTTCTCTTATGCACTGGCCCTGCGCAACAACGATTATGACTATAAAAAAAGAAACCGGCAGTCTGAAATGGACTCTGGTTTCCGTCATTGTGCCCGCAGCGGCAGGCATTATCGCCTGTGTGCTGTTTACAGCTGTTTCGGGGGTTTTTGTCTAAAAAAATTCCAGCTGAACAAATGCTGGAATTTTACTCCCAAAATGCCGTCAGGCCATAATTCACGCCCTATCAAAGATAGGTGGGTACTCTGTTTCAAGCCTCTGTCTTCCACTCTGAGGAGGCCTGACATAATCATGAAAACCCGAATTCCCAATGTGAAGCTGTAGGTTGAATTACAAAACCTTAACAAACATTTCAGGATATATCTCTATTATATGCTCAAACAGAATTATTACCACAGGCAATACCTAG
>CAVDMD010000086.1:0-9790 GCA_963609975.1 bacterium
ACAAAAACTGCTCTTACTCAGTGCAGGTACGGCTACAGGGCTTGGAGTAAATAATTTACTTTAATAAGGTGTATCAAGGCCTTTCTTTGGTTAATTTTTTAAGTCAACATTATAAATAAAGAAAGCTCATTGGCAGTAATGCTGGGGGCTGGGGCAGAGCGCTCGGTCACCGCTTTGCCGGAGGTGGAGCCGCCGAACAGAAAACGGTAGGCACTACCGGCAGTGGCATTGCCGGGCTTGTCTCTCGCCTTGAATATTCCAGATAAACTTCCCATAGGAATCACGCTCCCTTCTGAAAACAGGTATAAGAAAAGCACCTATCTTTGCGACAGATGTTTCTCAAATTGGTGTTTATTTTAATTGTTGAACTTGAAATAACGAGCGTTTTTCTTAGCTGTAATTTCAGGCTCTCATCATATTGGGGTTATATACTACAAAATGTTCCACAACGTGAATGCCCTTTATGACTCTATTGTTTTCCGGCAGCGTTCCTTCATAAAAGCTGCAATAATAGTAATATCTTCGCCTTCATAGTATTTTACAAGCAGTTTCTTAAATTCCGGTACTTCTTTTTCAGGAATTACCAGGAAGCCTCCACCGTGCGAAATAAGATAGTGGTTTGCAAAAATGACAGAAGCTCGTTTATTACCATCCAAGAATATCTGAGTCTTCATGCAGTAAAGGCACAGTTTGATAGCGATGTTAATTGGTTCATCGTCTTCTTGGGTAATCTCCCGGATTCTGTCTTTTACATCCGGTTCATTTGGCAGAGGAGGGACATAAGACGAACCACCAATGGTAACCGGAACACCTCGGATGCGACCACCTTCAGCGAAAAAGCCTTCATTTACCAGTCGTGCGATATGGCTGAGCATGTAATAATCGGAACGACTGGCGATCACATCTTTGTCCAGAATAAACTCCCATGCGTGTTTCAGATTCAAAATCTTCTGCACGTCGGTAGCTGTCATACCGGAAACTTTTCTGTTTTCTATGATTTCCTCTGTCTGTGGAAAAGATGTTGCGACACCTTCCAGAACAGCCTGATCGTAGATATTCATCTTCATATTGGCACGTGCAAAAGCGATATTGCTGACAACATCAGCAGAAAGCTCGTCTTCAGAATATCCGGCTGCAGCAAGTTGCTTTTCTATACTGCGGAGTGACTTTCTGATTTCACGGGTTTCTCTGGCATTTCGAAGAAGCAGATTATACAGTTCTTCGGTATATGCGCCAACATAAGTCGATGTCTGTTTGCCGGCGACACGTTTTCTCACGTAGAGATATTTCCCGTCACCACGTTCTTTGATTTCGGGCGTACCATCGTAGGGCATCAAATTCAGCCTTGCATGAAGATCAGCACGGCTTCTAAGCAATTCTTGTATTTCACTATATTGTACTGCCATTGTCTCTCCTCCTTTTTGGGGAACGATTATTGCAATTATTTTATCATAATGCTCCCCAACAGTCAATGAATAATGGGGAACATTTTTGCGAACAAAAATATAAAAATGCTCCCCAAATATATGAATTCAAGGCATAGCATGCCCAAAACGCGCTGTTTTATTCAAATAAAAAGGATACCTCACTCATCATATACAGAAGCGCCGGTGTTCACGCCACAGCGGTCAAAGGCGATTTCACGGATTTCTCCCAGACATCGTATGGAACATGGTCACGGCGCACTCGAAGCTCCAGCGTATCTTCCGGTATCCATAAATACGTGGGGGCCACATATTTGTCATCCTCATCCAGTGGCGGGAACACTAATACAAAAGCCGTGATGTCTGTGGTGGGCGAAAGATCCAAGCCACCGTAACATACACGGCCTCGTAGGGATTCTTCAGTTACTTTGAATGCACAGGCATCCCATTTGTCCATTGGCATCCAGCGGACAGCCTGCTTCACTGACATAATATTTTTTTAGAGCCGAGATGTCAATAAAAATGCATCAATTGATATATTATAGTGAGGCGGTTTTGAAATCAAAAAAACAAAGGCACTGTTGTCGGTATATCAATCCCGAAGCAGTGCTTTTTGTAGGCCGATTGTTATTTATTATTTGTATTCTTTTTAAGCAGCAGGCTTATCATAGAGGACAGCACTGCTATATCGTCTTCATCTAAACCGGAAACATCAAGAGCTTTATCTTTACTGACCCCCAGCAAATAATCAGTGCTTACATGAAATACGGAAGCAAGCTTTAAAAGAATTTCAGGAGAAGGAGATCTTTCTTGAAGCTCATAATAAGAAATAACAGATTTTGTTACTCCTATTTGGGCAGCAAGCTGCTGCTGTGTCATTTTATTCTGATTCCTTAATTCTTTTAATTTGTTTCCGAAATTCAATAAGTCCACTAAAATATACCTCGTTTCCTAATTGAGTTTACAAATATTATGTATTATAATGGTGGATAGATATACTAAAATAGTCAACTTAATTGAACAAAACATTTAATGAGGTCAAAAAATGAACAATACACTTGGATTTATGAGTGATGCGATATACAGCGCAGGGCTTGTTTCTCAGTCATTCTGGTTTGCTGAAACAAAAAAAGTTATAAAACTGATTAATGACGGGAAATCAGAAGAAGAAATTAAAAAGCTGTGTATAGAGGAAAACCTCTTTGGTGCTGCCAAAGAGTACAGAGCAAAACGGATTTACAGATATATACGTAACAGAATAAGCAAGCTTGATAAAACCCTTATTGCTCTATTTTGTTCTTCTGATCTGGCAACACAGAAGCTGATTAACCTTATTGCTGTGTTAAGGTTGGACAGACTGTTTTTTGAATTTATGTTTGAAGTGTATCGCGAAAAAAACATACTGGGTATTCCCATAATTGAAGCGGCTGATGTAAATATATTTTTTAAGAACAAGGAAGTTCAGAACGAAGATATAGCATCGTGGAAAGACGCTACAAAGCGCAGGCTGCGTTCAATTTATTTCAACTATCTGACAGAGGCAAGGCTGCTTACTGATGCGGATAAGAAAAAAACAATAACGCCTCCTATTCTTGATACGGCATTAAAAAATCACCTTAACGACTGTGGCGATAATGCGGTGATAAAGGCGATTACGGGGGTGGCTTAATGTTATCACTTGACGAAAGATTAGACAAAGCAGAAGAAATGATACAAAAACTCTCATTCAGAGAAAACAAAGGGCTTGGTAATGAAGTCGGATATTACGTGTTTGATTATCCGGCGCAAAAGGAGCTTTATGTCCGCGAAAGAATCGAATACATAAAGAAAAAATGCAACAGTGCGGATAACGATTTCAAAGTGGTGGTTTTTGACCTTTACGATATTGTAATCGATATTCTCAGGCAAAAAGGGTATCTTGAGAAATGCTGCCGGTTTGAAAAAACAAATGGTTTTGAAAGAGTATCAAAGGCAATCGGCAATATGCTTAAAATAACATCAGCTGACAGCCTCATAGTAAACCATATTAAAAACAATACTCCCCAAAAGGCAGTCATATTTATTACCGGAATCGGAAAGTGCTACCCTATATTGCGTTCCCATACTGTTTTAAACAATCTGCATCAGGTAATTGACAGTGTTCCGGTGGTTTTGTTCTACCCCGGAAATTATGACGGTCAGGAACTTGTGCTGTTCGGAGAAATTAAAGACGATAACTACTATAGAGCATTCAGACTCGTAGAGTAAGGAGAGTGGATATGATAATTAAGAATATGTTTTCAAAGCCGATTGACAGAGATATTAAAGGTGTAATCAAAGTCGGACAGAATGATGACGCAAATATAAGGCAGGAGCTTGAGGAATATGTTGTGACAAGAGAGCTTCAGAGGCATTTCGCTGATTTTTTTGCAAACTATAAAAAAGGGATTAAGAGCAATACCGACAAAATGGGCGTATGGATTTCCGGCTTCTTTGGAAGCGGTAAATCTCATTTCCTGAAAATATTATCCTATCTTCTTGAGAACAAAGAGGTAAACGGCAAAAAAGCAATAGACTACTTTATAGATGACCATAAAATAGCAGATCCCATGGTTATTGCGGATATGCAGCTTGCAGCCTCAGTTCCGACAGATGTTGTTCTTTTCAATATAGATTCAAAGAGCGAGGTAAACGGCAAGCAGTCTAAGGTGGCTATTGTTTCGGTATTTCAGAATGTGTTCAATGAAATGCAGGGATTCAGCGGATCCAATCCTTTCCTTGCTGATCTGGAGCGAAAGCTTTCGGAAGATGGCAAATATGATCTTTTCAAAACAAAATTCAAAGAAAATTTTGGCTCTGAATGGCAGGAGGCCCGCAGCGATTTTGATTTTATTCAGGATGATGTTGTGGAGGTTCTCGATGAAATCGGTTTTATGAGCATGGAAGCAGGGCGAAACTGGTGTGAAAAGACAACCGCAGACTATAAATACAGAGTTGAGGATTTTGTCCGGCTTGTAAAAAAATATCTTGACCAAAAAGAAAACGATCACCATATCGTATTTCTGATTGATGAAATCGGGCAGTACATAGGTGATAATTCGCAGCTTATGCTTAATCTGCAGACTGTAACGGAGGATCTTGGCACCGCCTGCAGAGGCAAGGCATGGATTGTTGTGACAAGCCAGCAGGATATCGACTCTATTACAAAGACAAAGGGTAACGACTTCTCAAAGATTCAGGGACGTTTTGATACTCGTCTCTCACTTTCATCTGCCAATGTGGATGAGGTTATAAAAAAGAGAATACTTGAAAAAAACGAAGCAGGCAGACAGACGCTATCTCTGCTTTATGATGATAAGGCTACAGTTATCAAAAACCTCATATTATTTAATGACGGCATCGAAAAAAAGCTGTATCAGGACAGAGATGATTTTGTGGCTATTTACCCGTTTATTCCGTATCAGTTCAACCTGCTTGGCAGTGTCCTTACATCTATCCGTACTCACGGTGCATCAGGCAAGCACCTTGCAGAGGGTGAACGTTCAATGCTTGCCCTGTTCAAAGAGTCTGCTGTTAAGGTTATGAATAATGAACCGGGGAAAATTATACCGTTTAATATGTTTTATGATGCGCTTGAACAGTTCCTTGATCATTCCCACAAAGGGGTCATTTCGCGTGCGCTGGATAATGAATACCTCAATCCTTCCCGCAGCAGCGAATGCTTTGATGTGAATGTGCTCAAAACCCTTTTTATGATTAAATACGTCAAAGAAATCAAAGCCAACATTGAAAACATAACGAGTCTTATGGTATCTGATATCGGTGATGACCGCATGGCTTTGTCACAAAAGGTTGAAGAGGCTCTGAAACGGCTTATCCGTCAGACGCTGGTTCAGAAAAACATTGATATATATGTATTTCTGACAAATGAGGAACAGGAGATCAACAGAGCCATCGAATCACAGAATATCGATTCGGGAGATGTGACCGCAAAGGTTTCTGAAATGATTTTTGACGATTTGTTTGATGATAAGAAATACCGTTATCCGGCATTTAACGGCAGATATGCCTTTGCGTTTAATCAGATTGTTGACGATAAGCCGTACAAGGCAAATCAGAACAACGATATTACCCTGAAAATTCTAACTCCGGACAGCGATGAGCGTTCAGACGAAACAACAATGAGGATTTTGTCGGGGCAGTCAAACTGTGTGCTTGTTGTACTGCCTGAGGACAGAACATTTATTGATGAAACCCGTGCATCGCTGCAGATTGAAAAATTCATACGCAGCGATGCGCTCAATGAGGTTACACAGTTTGAAAGCATCAAGGAAGCCAAAAAATATGAGATGCGTGAGCGAAACCACAATGCAAAGCTGTTTCTTTCGGAAAGCCTGAAAAATGCAGAGATTTATGTGAACGGAGACAGATTTCAGACCGGCTCAAAAGAAATTGCAACAAGAATAAACGAGGCTTTAGGCAAGCTGGTTGCAACTGTTTATCATAAGCTGACATATATAGATGCAGCTATGGGTGAGTCCGATATACGTTCGGTACTAAAAAACGACGGCAGGCAGTTTACCATAGACGGCGTTGATACAGCTAAAAACAGACTGGCGCTTAATGATGTAAATGACTATATAAATCTTAATACGCAGCGGCATATGAAAACATCCATGAAATCTGTTCTGGAACGTTTCCTCAAAGCTCCTTACGGATTTGTTGAGGTAGATGTGCAGTGGCTTGTTGCTAAGCTGTTCAAAGACGGTGAAATTGCTCTGTTTGTAAACAGCGAAGCTGTAACTCCGGTTACAAAGAGCGAGGAGGAAATTATACGCTATTTGACACGCCGGGAGTTTAACGAAAAACTGATGGCAGAAAAACGCGTCAGAGCAAACGAAAAACAGAAAAAAGCAGTTCGTCAGGTAATGAAAGAGCTGTTTAAGATAACTTCAGCAAGTGATGATGACGATGCTGTTATGAGCAGTTTTTTAGGCTATGCCGAAAATCTTAAAAAAGATCTCGAAAAGCTTGATATACGCTATAACGCGCAGCCTGCTTATCCGGGCAAACATATTGTAGCTTCCGGAAGAAAACTGATGACGGAAGTGCTGCAGATGAAGTATGCCGGCGAGTTTTTTGCTGAAATAGGCACCCAAAAGGATGATTTTCTTGATTTCGCAGAGGATTACGAGCCTGTTAAAAGGTTCTTTGAGGGCGAACAGAAGGACATATTTGATAAAGCTCTCAAACTGATGGGAATCTTTGATGACAGCAAAACATTTATTGCAGACAGTGAGATTGAAGCGGCTGTAAGTGATATCAAAGAAATCCTAAACAAAAAATCTCCTTATTCCGAGATTTTCAGACTGCCTGATTTACTTGACCGGTTTGTAAGCCTGTATGAAGAACTTTTGAGTGAACTGCAGCCGCCTGTCGATACGGCTATTCGGGAAGCAAAAAAGCGTGTATTTGAGGAGCTTGCCGGCAAGGAGTGTCATGTCAGGCTGTCTGACAGATACAGCAGGCTGTTTGAGGAAATAAGCGACAAGGCGGCAGCCTGCAATAATGTGGCTGCGCTGCAGAATATCAAGGTTGAGGCTGATACGCTCAAAGTCCGCTGTCTGAATGAAATAGAAAAAGAAGCAGCAAGGGATGCCGCAGCCAAAATGCCTGTACAAGGTGAAGAAAACACAGAGTACGGTGAAGAAGCACCCGTACCGAAGATCAAGAAAAAGAAAACGGTAAGCATTAAATCAGTTAACAACTCTGCCACATGGCGGATTGAAACGGGAGCAGATGTAAAAAGATATGTTGCAGAGCTTGAAAAGAAGCTGATGAATATGCTGGAGGAAGATACGATTATCAGCATTGAGTTTTAGAAAAGAGGGAACAAGATGAACAAAACAGCTATTAGGACTTTTGCAGTCTGGGCAAGAGAAAAACTTATTGCAGACATTGCATACAAAGCAGGTATGCTTGGCATTACCGAAAACGGTATTGCAGAGAAGCTGCCGCAGTCAACAGAGGATTTGAATTTCTTTGATATAGGTACGAAAGACTATGCAGAGATTAAAGGCAAGGAAATCCTGCAGCGTGAGGCCTTGGTCAGCGCTATCAGACGCAGGGAAACAGATATGTCAGGCTATAAGGAAGCATTTGATTATGTGGTTGAGGAGGTTGCCTATACATGGTTTAACAGGCTTATAGCCATCAGGTTTATGGAGGTAAATGACTATCTGCCGTCAGGCATCAGGGTTCTTTCATCTGAAAACAGGGCAAAGAATGAGCCTGATTTTGTGACATCTCCGTTTGATACTGATCTTGAGTTTACTCCGTATGAGCAGGATGAAATTATCCGGCACAAGGAAGAAAACAGACTGGATGATTTATTCCGTATGCTGTTTATTAAGCAGTGCAACAAATTACATGATATATTGCCGGAGCTGTTTGAAGTTACAGATGATTATACAGAGCTGCTGCTTACTATTTCATTCACGGATAAGGATGGCATTGTATACCGCCTTGTTCACGATATTGATGAGGATGACTTCAATGTTGACAAAGAGGGACAGGTTGAGATTATAGGGTGGATGTATCAGTATTACATATCCAAAAAACACGAGGAAGTAATTGACCCTCTGCACGGCAAAACTATAAAAAAGGCTGATATTCCTGCCGCTACCCAGCTATTTACAACAGACTGGGTTGTCAGGTATATGGTGGACAACTCTCTGGGCAGGTACTGGATTGAAAGAAACCCTCAAAGCAGACTGGCAGAAAAGCTTGATTTCTTTGTTATACCTAAAAACGGAGAGATAAGCTATATAGATGAGAAAATATATCCTGCGGAATTGACATTCCTTGACCCATGTATGGGCAGCGGACACATCCTTGTATATGCTTTTGATGTCCTTATGGAAATCTACCGTGAATGTGGTTATTCAGACCGAGATGCAGCATTAAGTATCCTTGAGAACAATCTGTACGGTATAGATATTGACAATCGTGCATATCAGCTTGCATATTTTGCGGTTATGATGAAAGCAAGAAGCTATGACAGACGGGCTCTGACAAGAGGCGTGATGCCGCATATAGCAGCTATAACGGAAACAAACGGTATAGAGAAGTTTGAGTGTGAGGGTGTCACATCTGATTTGTCGAATAATGTGACAGGAAGTCACCTGATAAAGGTATATAATGATGCTAAGGAAACAGGAAGCCTTGTAACTGTTGAGCATCATAATTATGATGAGTTTGAAGAATATCTGGATAAATGTGAAATGGAGGGTGCGCTTACATTTGAAAGCAGCCGGTGGTTTGAAAATGTACTGCCTGTAATGAAAAGGCTTGTAAAACAGGCAAAGATAATGGAGAGAAAATACAGCGTTGTATGTACTAATCCACCATATATGAACAAGATGTCAGATACTCTTAAAAAGTTCGTTACAAAGGAATACAAACCTTATAGCGGTGATTTGTTCTCTGTATTTATGTATAGAAACTTTGACTATTGCAAAGAGAACGGCTATTCAGCTTTTATGACTCCAAATGTGTGGATGTTTATCAAGTCCTACGAAAATCTAAGGAAATACATTATAGACAACAAGAACATTGTCACACTGGTACAAATGGCAAAAGGAGCTTTTTTCAAAGAGGCTACGGTTGATATATGCTCCTTTGTGCTGAGGAATGGGAAATCACCTGATAAAGGTATGTATTTCAGACTTGAAGATTTTAAGGGAGATATGGAGGTGCAGAAAGATAAGGTGCTGGAGGCAATAGAAGATAAAGAGTGTGGGTATTTTTATGAGGCAGACCAAATGAATTTTTCTAAAATTCCGGGGTGTCCAATTGCATATTGGGTAAGTAAAGAATTGCGTAAATGCTTTGAATTTGGTACGGCAATGGGAAAAATAGTATCACCTAGACAGGGTATGGCGACGACCAATAATAATTTGTTTTTAAGACAATGGTATGAAGTGAACACGAACAATATTGGTTTCAGGTATGAAAAGCTTGAACAAACAGAGAATGGTATACATAAGTGGTTTCCTTATAATAAAGGGGGATTATATAATAAATGGTACGGAAACCAAGACTATATTGTGAATTGGTATAAAAACGGAAGAGATTTGAAGGAATATACAAAAGATGCGCCTGGTGGCAGAATGAATAATATGGAATTTTATTTTCGGTGTTCTGTAACGTGGTCAAAAATCTCCTCAGGCGATTTTTCTACAAGATTTATGCCCAAAGGTTTTATTTTTGATGTAGCAGGGTGTTCAATCTTTAGTGAGAAAAAAGAAAAAATTAAGTATCTTTTAGGATTTACTAATTCGTGTGTTGTAAAGAGTATTTTATCAGCTATTAGCCCTACATTAAAC
>CAVDMD010000087.1:0-9759 GCA_963609975.1 bacterium
CTGTCGGGCGGATTCGGGACTTTCACCCGTTAGAAACGTGCGCCGCCAGGCGCACAAAAAGAACAGAACCCATACCCCTTATGAGTTCCGTCCTTAGTAAAGTTATTTGAATCTCTACATATATTCAGTCATTACCCCTTGAATACCTATATGCCTTCTGACCTGATTATGAATTTAACCGTGGTGTCTGTGTCTTTGGCTGCTCCGGCATAGTTTTTGTATGCCTTGGCCGCGTCTATTTTGCTGTTCATGCTGTCAACGGCTCCGTTTGCTATTTTGTCATACATGGCTGCAATTGAACCTATGCCCTCGTCATTGAATTTTTTCATGCCTGTTGAAAGTTCAAGCGCGCCGTCTTTGAGCTCTATCATTCCGTCGCCCAGCTTTGATACTCCGTCTGCGATTTTACCTGTGCTTGTATTGAGAGTTGATGTGCCTGCCGCCAGCTTTGATACTCCGCTGTATGCGCTTGCGATGCCGTCATTTAATTCTTTGGCGCCGCCCGCAAGGCTCTTGGCTCCGGCAGCTTCTGCTTCAAGTGCTTTCTGGAGTTTAACGCTTCCTTCCTTGAGGCTCTTGACTCCGTCTGCAAGCTGGCTCGATGCGCCTTTGGCTCCCTCTGCAAGCTGGCTTACGCCTGTTCTGATTTCACTCTTTTCGCTGAGGTTTTCGATAGCCTGGCTCTGTCCTGCGTTTGTCTGCTCAAGTCCTGCTATGGCTTTATCGAGCGCTGTTGTGTCAACACCTGCAGCCTTGTAGGCTTCTTTTATCTGTTTGAGCTGGCTGATTACTTCGCTTTCTTTTGAGTTTATTCCCGACATTGTCTCATAGAGCTTGTCAAGACCAGCATCCACGCTTTTGAGTCCTGTATAAATCTGACCTACTCCGCTTGTGGCTTTTTCGATATCGTCAGGTGAAAGCATATTCATACCTGCCACAAGTTCATTTGCTCCCTCATATGTTGCTTCAAGGTTTGTCTGCAGGCTCGATACTCCCGCATACAGCTCCGAGCCTCCCTTTGACAGTGTGGCAAGTCCCGCCTTGAGTGTTTTCATATTCTTGTCTATTTCTTTCACGCCGTCCTCAAGCTTTGTCATATATCCGTCAACCAGACCGAATTTTTCGGCTGCGGTGCTGATGCCGTCCGAGAGTGTTTTGGCTCCGTCCGTAAGCATCTGAGAGGAGCTTACAAGTTCGTCAACCGAGCTTTGCAGGTCGCCCAGCGAGCCCAGATCGCCGTCAAGGTCTTTGAGCATTTCATTTGAAAGCACTGTGACCATAGTGTCAAATGTGAAGTCTGTGGTGTCGGCTTTGATGATGATTTCATCCGAAATGTCAAGCCCGAGGCTGTCTGTTATGTCTGCCATGCCCGGAAGTGCTATGCCTGCAACATAGTAGTCGTCACCGCTGTTGATGATCTGGCCGCTGTTTATCTTGACATTGCTGAATTTGTCACCGTCAAGCACCATGCCTGTAACTGCTGCGAACGGGGAATCCTGCGCCTGATATGTTATATGGATTTCAACGCTGCCTTTTTGTCCCTTGATTTCTTCAGGTGTCACGGATTTGCCGTCAAGCACATAGCTTGCGCTCATTTTTACAGGCAGCTCCTTGTCTGATTTGCCCTGATAATATATGTCGCTGCCGTCTGCGTTCCATTTGACTGTTTTGCCGTCCTGTTTGAAAGTTTCATCGCCTTTGACGTTTTCGATGTCCGTAAGCTCTGTTCTGTCTGTTATCGTTTTCTGTTCATCGTTGTTTTTGAGCCATTCGCTTACGATGACTTCATCTATGTTAAGCCGGTTGTCGGCCACTGCATATACGGTTTCTTCTTTTTCGATTCCCGATGCTGCGAATACCGGGCAGGCTGTTCCCATTACCAGCACAGCCGCAACTCCTGCCGACAGGATCCTCATTCCTCTTGATTTAAGCATTGATATTTCCTCCTTTTTTAACTAAGCCTCTCATTCCCTTGGTGGTGCGACATATCATTTTGTCGAATATCATCAGGAATGACGGAAGTATAAGTATTACAGCTGCCATACTTATAACTGCTCCTCTTGCCATAAGTCCGCACATTGCGCCTATGATGTCAATATCCGAATAAATGCCTACGCCTATGGTTGCCGCAAAGAAGCCCATCGCACTTATCATAATTGACGGCATACTTGTTTTGAGCGCAATCTCGACTGCTTTTTCTCTGCCGCAGCCTCCTATTCTCTCTACCTTGTATCTGTTGGTCATAAGTATCGCGTAGTCTACTGTAGCGCCAAGCTGAATTGTGCTTACGCATACAGGGGCTATGAATGCCAGCAGCTTGCCCGTATAGAATGGTATTCCCAGATTGATGAATACCGCAAATTCGATTACCGCAACAAGTATGAACGGAAGTGTCGCCGAACCGAGCGCCACAGCAATTATAACGAGGACTGCCAGAATCGATATTAAGCTTACAACCGTGAAGTCATGCGATGTAATCTTAATCATGTCCTTGGTGCAAGGCGCCTCTCCTATGAGCATTGCCTCCCTGTCATAATCGTCAACTATCTTGTTTATCTCGTTTATCTGAGCATTTACCTCATCTGTCGCAACTCTGTATTCAGATGTGATTATTACAAGCTGCCTGCCTCCCTCCGAAAGCAGTGAGGATATATCGTCAGGAATTATCTCCTCCGGTATCATCCTGCCAAGCAGTGTATCTCTGCCAAGCACCAGCTTGACACCGTCCACGTCCTCTATCCTCTCAAGCATTTCTTTTGAGTCTTTGACATCCATATCCGAATCATACAGAAGCATATGAGTTGAATCCATACCGAAAGTGTCGTTCAGTTTGGTGTTTGCAACAACGCATTCCATATCCTGCGGTATTGACTGGTCAAGGTCATAATACTGATCCGCATTGACGTAACCGTAGACTGCAGGGATCATAACGATTACGAATATGACTGCCATGACTCTGCGGTGTTTGAGTATGAAGCCCGCTATTCTGTCTGTATTGAGGTTGACAGGCTTGTGAGTGGTTTTGTCAATAGCCTTGTCGCATATGAGTATAAACGACGGCAGCACCGTTACTGATGAGATTACGCCGAATATTACGCCCTTTGCCATTACTATTCCAAGGTCTGCGCCCAGTGTGAAGCTCATAAAGCACAAAGCTATGAAGCCTGCTATTGTTGTTACCGAGCTTGCCGATACCGATGTGATGGTTGCTCTGATTGCCTCTGCCATCGCCGAATTGTGATCCGGGCATTTGTCCTTGTGCTCGCAGTAGCTGTGCCACAGGAATATCGAGTAGTCCATTGTAACACCAAGCTGAAGCACCGCGCTGATTGCTTTGGTTACATAGGATATTTCACCCATGAATATGTTGGTTCCCAGATTGGCCACAATCGCTATGCCTATACTGGCAAGGAATATTACAGGAAGCAGGAATGAGTCCATAAATACCGCAAACACTATGCACGCCAGCAGGACTGCCAGTGCAACATATATAGGTTCCTCAGTCTCTGCCAGATCTTTCAGGTCTGTGATATATGCCGACATACTGCTTACAAAGCACTGCTTGCCTGCTATATGACGTATATCTCTGATGGTGTCCATAGCTTCGTCTGATGAAATTGTTGTGCTCAGGAACACCGCCATCAGCGTGCAGTCGCCGTTGTTGAATTCGTCATAGATGTCATCGGGAAGTATTTCCTTTGGAACTGTTATGTCTGCAATGCTGTCATACCACAGTGCAGAATCCACATATTCCAGATCCTCGATTTTTTCTCTTGCTGCTGATACATCCTTGTCGTCCATATCTTCAAATATCAGCAGGGCAAACGATCCCTTGTTAAAATCATCTAAAAGTATTTTCTGTCCCTGTACTGTCTGTATGTCATCCGGCAGGTATGTGAGCATATCGTAATTGATACGGGTGTTCAGATAGCCGAATATGCAGGGAATAAGAAGTACTAAACTTATTATCGCTATAAGTCTTTTATGTTTTACCACTTTTTCTGCAAATACTTTCATAATAATACCATTCCTCCTTTTCACAATGAAAATTATATTCCCGTCAAAAGGCGGATAAAATAGATAAACAAACACACGTGTAATATTTTTTGACACGCGTCTTGTTATGTATAAACTGTCGCACTATTTTGAAGCTTGCACGCATCCCCGGGCCAAAAAAATCCCCGCCTCCATCTTGGAATAACGGGAACTGTTAAATATTCACTCAGGTCTGCCTCACACTATGCTCCGTCAGATAATCTGAAAGCCGGCTGCTGCATCGCTGTATTCTGTTTTCACTTTGCAAACCTGTCAATTGCCTCGTCTATGTTGCCGTCAAGCAGCGTAATTATTTTGTCAACCTTTCTGACAAGGTTATCGTTCATATCATTGTCAAGCCATTCCATGGTTACACTCAGCAGTATGAACACAAAAACTCCTGTTACAAAGTCTTTATCCTCTCCGGAGATTTTTCTGCCCTCAGCCTTGCGGTCAACGATTTCCGCAATCACAGGTCTCAGCCCGTCCTCAAGGAATTTCTTGACAAGATACCTGTCTGCCGATTTATATATGTGGATTATAAGGGTTTCATTTGTAACAGCAAGCTCAAACACCTTTATAAGCACAGATCTGATGTCGCTGCATTCACTGTCTGCGGCAAGTTTTGCCACCTCTTTTTCGATGGTCCACTCCAGAAGCTCATATATATCATGGAAATGATAATAGAAAGTCTGTCTGTTAAGGCCGCAGTCATCTGTAATATCTTTTATGGTTATATCATCAAGCGCCTTTGCCGCCAGCCGGTGTTTCAGCGCTTTACTCAGTTCTTTTTTTGTTATATCTGCCATCTCAACCCTCCCCGGACATCTAAATTATATTTCTGCCGGGGCTATCAGTGTATATATAATAGAAAGGCTTATGTCATAAATTTTGACACCTGCGCAAATCTGTAGAAAAACAATTTCTGCAGCAAAAAACAGAGCCCCGTAGAGCTCTGCCCTGTGATTTTATTCTGATTGCGGTGCCGGCTGACTACTTTGCAAATCTGTCAAGCACCATCTCTATGTTGCCGTCAAGCAGCGTCATAAGCTTGTCGGCCTTGCCCGACAGATTGTCCTCCATGCCGGTGTCAAGCCACTGGAATGTGATTCCCAGCAAAACCGTCACGCATACATCTATAACAAAGTCCCTGTCCTCCTCTGAAATATTCTTGCCCTCCGACTTCTTAGTTATAATATGGGTCACAATAGGGCGTACCCAGCTCTTGAGGAAATTGTCCAGCAGAGATTTGTCGGTGGATCTGTACGCATGAAGTATGAGTTTTTCGTTTTTCTGAACATAATCGAATATCTTTTCAAATATTGTACCGATGTCATCATCAAGATAATCCAGATCTAGAATACGTTTTGCCTCATCGACGAATATCCATTCCATCAGCTCATATATATCGCTGAAATGGTAGTAAAATGTCTGCCTGTTAAGACCGCAGTCGTCTGTAAGGTCTTTAATTGTTATGTTTTTCAAAGTGGTCTTAGACAGTCTTGTTTTTAGCGCTTCCGCTAAAGCTCTTTTGGTAAGATCGCTCATTTTGATTTCCTTTACTTAATATTATCTGTTTATCAGTGCCTGTACTCTTTTATATTATGCTTTAGCACCGGCTCATAGTAAAGCCGGCTGTAGTGGTGATAAAGCTTTTTGAACCTGTTTTCTCTTTCGAGTCTGACATGGGTGTCCAGTTCCTGCCCCGATATTCTCTGCCTCATATGCAGTGATATATTGTCACAGTGGTCTGAAATTCTCTCAATGTTGGTAAGCATCTCAACAAACGAAACGCCTTTTTCTACGGTACATTCGCCTCTCCTCAGTCTTTCGATATGATTGTCCTTGAGAAGCTCCACCAGATCATCTATGACATCCTCCATCGGAGCGATGTTAAACGCCATTTCCTCATCATCGTTTTTGTAGGCCTCTATCGTCATTTCAAGTATATTGTCTATTGCGGCATTGATATGCTTGAGCTCGCTGAAGCCCTCAATGGAAAATTTGAGTTTTGAGTCTGTTTTGATTTCGGCAAGCTCTGCAAGGTTTACGCAGTGATCGCCGATTCTCTCCCAGTCTGTTACCGTTCTCATCATCTCATTTGCAAATTTGTTGTTTTCCTCCGAAAGGCTTTTTTCCGTTATTTTGAGTATGTATTCGCCAAGCACCGTTTCGGTCTTGTCTATGAATTTTTCATTTTCTTTGAGTTTTTCGTATTTGTTGTCGTCAAATTTTTCAAGCAGATCATAGGCAAGCAGGAAATTTTCTCTTGCGGTTTCTCCCATGGATGTTATGACTTTTTTGCCCTGCTGAAGCGCTATTGCAGGCGTGTTAAGGAACCTCTCGTCAAGAAGTGCCAGCTCCTCATCCATTTTGCTGCTGCCCTTATCCTTTACAATTTTTTTGGAAAACCCTATCAGGACATTGCATAGCGGCAGCATCACCAGACAGGTCACAAGATTAAACAGCGTGTGGAAGTCCGCTATGTTGCCTCTGCTCATGGTATCATCCCATATGTCAAACCCTATAATCCACTGGTAAAGATATATGACTCCAAGAAACAGCACCGCTCCGCAGCAGCACATCGTAATGTCGGTGCATACCGCTCTCTTGGCGTTTTTGTTGGTGCCTATGCTGGCAAGAAGCACTGTGGCGCATTTGCCTATATTGGCGCCGATTACCATAGGAGCAGCCATTGCAAATGTGACAACTCCCGTCGATGCCGTAGCCTGAAGCACGCCCACCGAAGCAGACGAGCTCTGAAGCAGTATTGTAACCGCCGCCCCTGTCAGCACACCCAGTACCGGGTTTTCAAATACGGTGAACATCCTGCTGAATTCCTCTGACTCAGTAAGCGGCGCAAACGCCGATTCCATCATGCTCATGCCGCAAAACAGAATACCAAGCCCTATAACTATGCCGGCTCTGTCTTTTATCTTTTGTTTTTTGGCAAGAAGCAATACAAAAGCACCGATAACTATACATATGGGAGCAAAAGAAGCCGGTTTGAGCATTGTAAGAAAAACATTGTCCGAGCTGATGTCCCCAAGCCTTAGTATCTGTGCTGTTACAGTGGTGCCTATATTGGCTCCCATAATTACAGGGACAGCCTGAACAAGACTCATAATACCTGCATTGAGAAAGCCTATTACCATAATAATTGTAGCTGATGAACTCTGAATAACAGCAGTAACGCCTGCACCAAGTCCGACACCCTTGGCCTTGCTGTTTGTAAGGCGCTCAAGTATCTGCTCCATTCTGGCGCCTGCGCATTTTTCAAGAGAGCTGCCCATCAGCTTCATTCCGTAAAGAAACAGTCCGATGCCGCCGAGCATCATAAGTATAGATTCTAAAGTCACTGCCTTCTCCTCCAAAAAATCGGATAACCCCCTGCTACATATATTCTACATCTGCAGAAAAAATTTTCAACAGTTATTTGAATTTTCTCTGTATTTTTACCGTTTTGTATCTTTCCATACCTTGTTAAAAAGCACTCCGAGGCACTGTACCCACGCTATAAAGTAAAACCAGAACAAAAGCGCCACGATAGATGCCAGCGAACCGTAAAGAATATTGTAGTTGCCTGCCGACAGAGCGTAGTTTGTGTATTTGGAATATATCAGGGTTACAATCAGCATACCTGCCGAGGCGAATATGCTCCCCGGAAGCACATCCCTTATCCTGCCTCTCTCTGTAGGAATTATATAATAATTGAGGCTTACCATAAGGAAATAGAGAGCAAATGCGAATATCCATCTGAGTCCCATCCATACATCGTCAACCTCATAATGCACATCCAGCATCATTTCAAGTCCGTTGAGCACCACATACAGTATCTTCTCACCGAATACTATAACGATAAGAGCGAATGCCAGCGAAAAAATTGTAATCAGGATAGTAGCTATCGATCTGAATCTCTCCTGAAAATACCCCTTGCCTGTTGATCTGCCTGCCGTCAGCGTGTAGTTGGTGATTCTGGTCATCGCAAACTGCGCCCTTGATGATGACCACAGCACGATTGCTATGAGCACGATATTGGTCGTAACGCTGTCCGAACCTTCAAGCCATTCACTCACGCTCTCGCCTATAACTCCTCCGGCATACTGGTTCAGCAGCTCCTCTATGAACTCAGTCGATATTGAAAATATATTGAGAAGCTGTGAAAACACTATGATAAGCGGCACAATAGACAGCAGATAAAAAAATGCCATCTGCGCCGCAAAGCCCTGATAATATGGATCCTGAAAACGCTGTATTCCCAGCAGGATCATTTGTCCGAATCTGCTCTTAACCATTTAATTCTTTTAATTTCTCCCTCAATAGAACAAGCGCTTTCGCCCTGTGGCTTATTCTGTTTTTTTCTTCCGCAGGAAGCTGGCCGAATGAAACCTCATAGCCCTCCGGCCTGAAAAGAGGATCGTAGCCAAAGCCGTTGTTCCCTGACTCAGAGAACATAATATGTCCCTCGCATTCTCCTCTGCATACGATGGTTTTACCGTCAGGAAAAACCAGAGTTATAACGGAGACAAATCTTGCTGTGCGATTTTCCGAAGGCACATCACGCATAAGCTCAAGAAGCTTCCTGTTGTTGGCCCTGTCATCTCCGTCAGTTCCGGCAAATCTGGCTGAATAAACACCCGGCGCTCCGTCAAGCGCATCAACTGCAAGCCCCGAATCATCGGCAATTGCCGGCATACCCGACAGCTTCATTATCTCATATGCTTTTTTGTATGAGTTTTCCTCAAAGGTTGTCCCGTCCTCTACAATCTCAATATCCGGAACTCCCGCTTCCTGTCTTGAAACTATATTGATATCAAATTCTTTTGTGATTGCCTCTATCTCTGCTATTTTGTGTCTGTTTTGCGTCGCCGCAACTGCTGTCATCATATAATTCACCCTGTTTAAGTATATTTCCGTACCACAAAACACAGGCACAGCTTGCATATAAGCTATGCCTGCATATGCTCCTGTATTTGTATTAAAGTCCGCAGGAACCTACAGGTACCTGACAGTCTATTGCTCTTATTACTGCATTTGTTTTCTCTGCATCAAACCAGCTGCACAGCTCAATAAACGTCACACCGTCTGCAACAAGCCCCCTGGCTGCCTCGCAGGCGCCCTCAACATCTCTGATAAATCTGATATGGGTGTTTGCTGCCGGATCTTTGAGTTCATATGCTGCAGTTTCGGCAAGACCTGCATCCACTATAATAAGGCCGTATTCCGAAAAATCCTCCACCTTGTCAAGCTTTGCGGCTTCTGATTCCGTATAGTCTGCCGCACAGGTTCTGATACCTGCCTCTGCAACCTTTGCAGTCATATCGGCATCATATGCGCTGCACAGATTGATAAGCTCATATCCGTCAGCAGCAAGCTTTTTTACGAGCGCTTCGGTTTCTTCCATATCGTTTACACCATAGACCATATTATAATTGTTCCCTTTGTCACACAAAACATTATACTTGTCAGGGTGTAATCCTTCAAAATTCAAAATAAATGCAAACTTCATAACATCCTCCTGTATATAAAAATATTATTCCTGCTGAATTTCAATAGTAGAATCATTATACCATAATGATAACCTCAAAAGGTATGTGTGTTTAATCAGCTCTGTTCTTTTGACCAGTCGCTGTCAAACACATTATACCACAATGATAACCTCAAAAGGTATGTGTTGCACATCGGCTCTTGAACACCTAACTTGGCGAAGTATGAGCCTTAGTA
>CAVDMD010000088.1:0-9756 GCA_963609975.1 bacterium
TGAATGACTCCAAGATAGTTGTGCCCATACTTTCACAGGGAGATGCCATAGGCTCTATTACCATAATACCCAAAGACAGGCACGTTCTCGGCGACACCGAGCTCAAAGCCGCCGAAATCGGCGCAGGCTTTCTGGCAAGGCAGATGGAAAGTTAAAAAAATCCGGCAGAGGAGCAATCCCTCGCCGGTATTTTGCTAGTCATCATATTCTTTGTTGAATTTAAGGATTTTGCCTGTAACCGCATCAATATCAACCTCATACTCCATATTCTGATACTTGAAATCTATCTCATATTCCCCGTCATCGAGCTCTATTTCATAGTCGCGTATCTGAGAAGCACTGAGGCCCGCTTTGGCAAGTGCTGTTTCTTTGGCTTTTGACCTGCCTATATACTGGCTGTTTCCTGCATCTTTGCCGCCTTTGCTGCTGTTGCTTTCATATCCGTCACCATCGGTTTCGTATTCAATAATACTGCCTGTGGTTGCATCTATCTCAAATTCATACTCTGTGCTGCCGCTGTAAAACTCAACATCATAGGTTATGACTCCGTCATCGCACTCAAACTCAACACTGTAGTCTGATATCTGTGATTTGTCAAGTCCTGCTTTGGCAAGTGCTGTTTCAAGAGCTTTGTCCTTGCCTATATACTGGCTCTTGTTAACCTCACCGTATGCTACAGACGGTGTTTTGTCACTGTTTTTTTCTGATGCCAGAAGTATCAGCTCCTGTGTTGACAGCTTGAGAAGTCCTGCTTCTGTCAGCCTGCTGTCTGAAGCCATCAGCGTTTTAATCAGGTATGCCTTGCCCTCTGAAATACCGTTTTCAGAGGCAAATGCAGCTATCTCGCTGTCATCTGCAATATACTGACCCATAACTGCCGCAGACAGAGCGTAACTTCCAAGATACTGATTGAGGCTTGCAGAAAGCTCTTCCTGAAGGCTTGTACCTTTGGCGCTGTCCTTTGCCTGAACAGATACCAGAATTGAATTTGATATATCATTGAGGAACCCCTGCTGAAGCATAGATCCTACTATGGCATTTGCTGCAACTTTCATGTCAGTTCCGGCAAGTGTCATACCGTCAAGTATCTGTTCACCGTCTTTGTTTACGGCTGAGGCCTCAATTACCTTGCCTTTATCGTCCACCGAAATCTGTATGCTCGGATTAACATCAAGCCCTATAATTGCCGCCGCATCCGATGCCCCGCCATTGCCGAAAATCAGCATACCTGCCACACATATGACAACAGCTGCCGCAACAGACCCTATTGCCTTGTATAAAGGTCTTTTTTTCTTTGGTTTTATATATACGAGGTTTCTGTCAGCCGACATCTCCTCCCTGTTTTCAATCCCGCAGGCTTTCATAATATCGTCTAATCTGTCGGGGGCGGCACTGCATACTGCATCATGAATTCTTTTTTCTATTTCTTTGTTATTCATAAGCTACACCTCCCTTACCTCAAGAGCTTTTTTGAGTTTTTTGAGGCTCCTGTTATATTTTGAAAGCACCGTGGAGACAGGCATATCAACTATATCCGCAATTTCTCTGTGTTTCATTCCCGTCATTGAATGAAGCATTACAATCTGCCTTTCGTCTTCATTAAGCACATTCATCGCTTCCTCTAAAATCATGGCGTTTATGCCGGCTTCGTGATCGCTATCAGACAGGCTGTGAGTATAGTCTGCAATATCATCATGCTGCCTTGTGTCACGGATTCTGTTGTAGCACAGATTTCTCACTATCGTAAGTATCCATGCCATCGGCTTGCCCTGCTTCTGATATGTGTCTGCGGAGTTGTATATTTTTATATATACCTCCTGCATTATATCCTCCGCATCGTGACTGTTTTTGAGAATTGACAGTGCAAAACCATAAACAGCCTCCGAAGTAAGTGCATACAGCTCCTTAAAAGCCGATGCACTTCCTGCCGCTATTTCCGATAATATTTTTTCATCTACATAAACCGCCATAATATACTTCCCTGTAATTTATTAGTAGGCTTTCTGGTACTCTCTGCTGTACTCTACCATTTTGCCTGATCTTGCATTTACTTCGCAGTCATAGACAAAATTGCCTTTTCTGAATTTAACTTCATAGATTTCCTTGCCGTCATCATAATCATAATAGCAGCTGATATAGCTGACTGCTGAGGCTTTCACTCCTGCACATTTTAATGCCTTGTTCTTTGCAGCTGTTTTTCCTATCAGGGCTTTTGATGAGTGAACATATCTGTACTCAACAGTTTTTTCTCTGATAAATCCGTTAATGGCACTTACTTCATATGAATATTCTTTGCTGCCTTTTGTGAACTCTATTTCATATCCGGAGCCTTCTCTTTCACACTCAAGACCCCATACTGCCGATCTTGTTGTTTTGGCATTGCTGAGAGCTTTTGAGATTGCGGTATTCTCACTTATATATGATGCTCCGAATACTGCAGCTCCCGATGATACCACCATTACCGCCGCAAGTGCCAGCGTTACAACCTTTTTCATCAACTTATTCTTCATAATCTTATCCTCCTTTGATTTGCTTATTTATATATACAACACAGGAGAATAAGGTTTTATTGCATCGAATCTAAAAAAATTTATTTTTTCTCCGAAAGCTTCAGAAGGAGCTCCAGCGCCTCGTCAATCCATCTGCTTTTGGGAGATGTAAGTCTCATAAACGGCTTCACTCCGCCATGGAAAAAAATCCGCATACCGTATTTTTCCGAAAGCGCCGCAAGCACCGGACCTCTGAGTCTGTTTTTTTCGCTGAAGTAAAATACAAGCCTGCCGCTTTCAACGCATATTTTAGATATAAATTCATCTGCTGCCATCTTGCGTATTTCAGATATCCTGATAAGGTTCATAACCTGCTGCGGAACATCACCGAAGCGGTCTATGAGCTCCTCAACAATATCCTCTTCATTTTCTTTTGTTTCAACCTCTGCGATTTTTTTGTACATATGAAGCTTGAGGGTTTCATCTTCGATATAGCTGTCAGGAATATATGCACTCACAGGAATTTCAACAAGGGTTTCCTCTCTGCTGTCGTTTACTGTCTCTCCCTGAAGCTCCTTCACCGCCTCCGCAATGAACTTGCAGTAAAGCTCATACCCTATATTAACCATATGCCCGGACTGCGCAGTACCCAGTATATTGCCCGCGCCTCTGATTTCAAGATCTCTCATAGCAACCTTGAAGCCCGAACCGAACTCGGTAAATTCTTTTATGGCTCTCAGGCGTTTTTCGGCGACCTCGTTTAACACCCTGCCCGGCTGATACATCAGATATGCATATGCCATTCTGTCGGAACGGCCGACTCTGCCTCTCAGCTGATAAAGCTGAGAAAGTCCGAATCTGTCCGCATCAAGTACAATCATAGTGTTTACATTTGATATGTCAAGCCCCGACTCGATTATGGTGGTTGCGACCAGCACATTTGTCCTGCCGTCTATAAAGTCCAGCATAACCTTTTCAAGCTGCATCTCATTCATCTGCCCGTGCCCCACTGCAACTCTCGCATCGGGAACAAGCGCCGGAATTTTTGAGGCAACCGCATCTATACCCTGAACTCTGTTAAACACAACATACACCTGTCCGCCTCTTTCGAGCTCTCTTTCGATAACATCACGCATAATATTATCGTCCTGCTCAACCACATATGTCTGAACAGGCAGTCTGTCCTCCGGCGGCTCCTCTATAAGGCTCATATCTCTTATGCCTGTCAGCGACATATGAAGCGTCCGCGGTATAGGGGTTGCCGAAAGTGTAAGGACATCCACGTTTTTTCTGAGTTTTTTGATGGCTGCCTTGTGTCTGACTCCGAATCTCTGCTCCTCGTCTATTACAAGCAGCCCCAGATCTTTGAAAACCACATCCTTTGAAAGCAGTCTGTGTGTGCCGATCACCAGATCCACCTGCCCGTTTTTGAGCTTTTGTATTATCTGCATCTGCTCTTTGTAGGATTTGAATCTTGACAGCACCTCCACCTTGAACGGAAACTTCTCAAATCTGTCCTTGAGTGTATAGTAATGCTGGTTTGCAAGTATTGTCGTAGGAACCAGGACAGCAGCCTGTTTGCCGTCTGCAACGCATTTGAACAGCGCTCTTGCTGCAACCTCTGTCTTGCCGAAGCCCACATCTCCGCAGAGAAGTCTTTCCATTGCAACGGGCTTTTCCATATCGGCTTTTATTTCTGCGATACATCTTAACTGATCGTCTGTTTCGACATAAGGAAAGCTGTCTTCAAATTCCTGCTGCCATGGGGTATCAGGCCCGAAGGCATAGCCTTTTTCAAGCTGTCTGGCTGCTGTAAGCTCAATAAGGTCTGCCGCCATTTCGGCAACAGCAGCCTTTGCCTTTGCTTTTGTTTTTTTCCATTCGGGGCCCGAAAGGCTGTTTATTTTCGGTGTCACACTGTCTGAACCTGTATATTTCTGGACTATGTCCATCTGCTCTACAGGCACATACAGCATATCCTCTCCCGCATATCTGATATGCAGATAGTCTTTTTTCTCACCGTTTACAGTCAGCTGCTTAATTCCCATGAATTTGCCTATGCCGTGGTTTTCATGGACAATATAGTCGCCCTTTTTGATGTCGGCAAAGCTTTTTATCTGCTGAGTATGGCTGCTTTTTATTCTGTTTTTTCTTTTTTTGCGTCTGCCGCCTGTAAATATGTCCGCATCAGACAGCCAGACCTTCCTGCTCTCAGGGAAGTCAATGCCTGATGTCAGCTCTCCCGGTCTGACCGCCACCTTTGACTCAAGACCCTCTCTTGAAAGAAATTCCTTCATATTGTCAATGCGTTCCTGGGACGAGCAGACAATGGTTATTTCATATTCTTTTTTGATGTATGATTTGAGCTCTGTCACAAGCATATCAAGCCTGCCGTTAAATACGGGCGGCTGACGGCTTATTATGTTGTGAAGCTCCGAAAAGGTTTCGATTCCTTTGATTTTTTTGGCAAACGGAGTCAGAACATATACATTGTCCCTGTCATATATCCTGTAAAAATCTTCTCTGCCCGAAAATATCCCGTAGTCATAAGGAACTGCCTGCCCTCTTTCGAGAAGCACGCTGAAATCCTCTCTGCGCTCTGTCTCTCTCAAATCAATGGCCTCATAAATCCTGTCCGGATCTTCAACTATAACCGGGCCGTCTGTCATGTATTCCCACAGATACTGCAAATCATCATAAAAATATTGGAGATAGTTTTCCAGCATCTGCACATTGTTTACTTTTTCTATATACTCCGTAATAATCCTGAGAGTTTTTTCGAGGTTTTCTTTTTTGTCTGCCTCTCCCGCCCTGTCATATTTTTTTATCTGTCTGCCGTATTCTCTGCGGATTCTGTCTGCCGCTTTTTCAAATATCTCTCTGTCGTTTACAACCCGGCCTGCAGGGTATATTTCCACGGCGTCCAGATTTCTGACCGAACGCTGTGTATCGGGATCAAAGGCTCTGATGGCATCAACTTCACTGCCGAACAGTTCTATACGGTACGGCATCTCCCCGTCAGGAGTATATATGTCTATAATATCTCCGCGCACCGCAAACTGTCCCTGTGCGTCAATAATGCCATATCTTTCATATCCCATGTCGGATAGCTGTTTTTTTATTTCTGCGGTATCAAGCTCTGTGCCCTGCCGTATTCTCAGCACATTTTCCTCATATATGCTGCGCGGCGGAAGTTTTTTGACTGCAGCCAAAGCAGGGGCTATGACAATACAGTCCTCCCCTGTGCATAATGCTTTTAATATACGCAGGCTCTCAACCAGCATATCGTGATTTCTGGCGTCATATCTGAAAAGAGTTTCCTCCTGCGGCATTACATATATTTTTTTGTCAACAAAAAAAGAAAGATCTCCTGCAAGTCTTGCAGCTCTTACGGGTGAGGCTGCAATTATGAGGGTCTGTCCTTTGCTGCTTTCGGAAATGCGGGCGGCAACCGGTGCCACCCTGCTTTCCGATATTCCCGATATATTGACTGCACCTTTAGTGGTCATTTTTTTGCTCTCCCGCTTTTTTGTTTCTGATATTATATTCGTTCATGGTTTTGTCTATGCCTTTTTGAACAAAACAGCAGCATGCATCGGCACAGGCGCTCAGCACAGGCGCAAGCTCCTCTGCTTCTTTTTTGTCAAGCGAACCTATCACATAATCTCTCAGATCTCCTTTTCGTCTGTCTCCTATTCCGACTCTTATCCTTGGAAATTCATCGGAGCCGAGCTGATAGATTATTGATTTCATACCGTTGTGTGTCCCCGCGCTGCCTTTTTTGCGTATGCGGATTGTCCCCGCCTCAATATCTATGTCGTCATATATAACGAGGAGGTTTTCGACAGGCACCTTGTAATATCTGATGATTTCTCTGATTGACTCACCGCTCAGGTTCATATATGTCTGCGGCTTTACCAGCATAACCTTGTGTCCTGCTATGCTGCCGATACCGTACAGGGCCTTGTGTTTTAGCTTCCTGACATCAATACCTGTCCTGCCTGCCAGAATATCTATGACCATAAAACCCATATTGTGCCTTGTGGTTTCGTATTCTCTGCCGGGGTTTCCAAGACCTGCTATAACAAATTCTATTCCGTTGTCATTTTGTTTTTTTCGATTCCAGAACATATTAGTCAAAAAGTTTACTGATTGAGTTGTTTGTGAATACTCTTGTCATTGCTTCCGCAAACAGAGGCGCAACTGACAGATGAACCATTTTTTCGATTTTTTTATCTTCAGGAACAGGAACTGTGTTTAATAAGACAAGTTCGCTTATTGCTGAATTTTCGATTCTTTCGATTGCAGGTCCCGATAATACCGCGTGTGTTGCACAGGCAAACACGTCTTTTGCACCTAAATCCTTGAGTGCATTTGCGGCATTTGTAATAGTTCCCGCTGTATCTATCATATCGTCGATGAGTATGCAGTTTTTGCCCTCGATGTTGCCGATTATGTTCATAATCTCGCTCTTGTTAGGCTCCGGTCTTCTCTTGTCAACTATTGCAATAGGTACATTGAGAGGCTCCGCCATGTTTCTTGCTCTTGTAACCGAGCCATGGTCAGGTGATACCACTACGATATCTTCGAGGTCTTTTTTTCTGAAATATTCCACAAGGATAGGAAGTCCAACCAGATGATCTACCGGAATATCAAAATATCCCTGTATCTGTGCCGCATGAAGATCCATAGTAAGAACTCTGTCTGCTCCTGCCGCCATAATAAGGTCTGCAACCAGCTTGGCTGTGATAGGATCTCTTGCTTTTGCTTTTCTGTCCTGTCTTGCATATCCGTAATACGGTATAACCGCGTTGATTCTGCCTGCAGATGCTCTCTTCATCGCATCTATCATGATAAGAAGCTCCATTAGATTGTCGTTTACGGGGTTGCAGGTTGACTGTACGATATAGCAGTCAACGCCTCTTACGGTTTCCCACAGGTTAACGGATATTTCACCGTCACTGAATTTGGTTACTGTCGCTTTGCCCAAAGGCTTGCCCATTATTGAAGCGATTTCCTCTGCCAGCTCCAAGTGTGAATTTCCTGCAAAAACTTTGTACTCTGAAAATGCACCTGATTTCATCTTTTTTGTTACCTCATCTTTCGTTTGTAGTTAGCAATATCATTTATTTTTTTTCAGCAGTCCGCTGCGTGAGGCCCAGCCTTCTTTAATCTCTTCTCTTGCTCTCGCAATCAGAAGTGAGTCCGCCGGAACTTTTTGGGTCACCGTGCTGCCTGCGGCAATATATGCGCCTTTTTCCACCGTAACAGGTGATACCAGATTGGTATTGCAGCCTATAAAAGCTCCGTCCTCCACAACAGACCTGTGCTTATTGGTACCATCGTAATTTACAAAAACAACACCGCATCCCAGATTCACATCTCTGCCTATATCGCTGTCACCTATGTAAGTAAGGTGAGAGGCTTTGGTGCCGTCTCCCATTGACGAGTTTTTAATCTCAACAAAATCCCCCACTTTGCATTTGCTGCCTATATTGCTGTCCGGCCTTATATATGCAAAAGGCCCGACTTTCGTATCATTGCCTATACTGCTTTCAAGTACAACCGAATTCTGCACTTCGGTTCTGTCACCTATATTGGAAGCCCTGATTCTTGTCGAAGGACCTATGCGGCAGTCCCTGCCTATGCTGACGCTGCCCTCAATAATAACATCGGGGTATATGAATGTGCCTTCGCCTATGCGTGTACCTTCTTCGATATATGCCCTTCTGATGTCCATAAATATGACTCCCTGATTTGCATAGCCGATGTTTCTTTCGATTCGCTCTTTTTCGAGTTTTTCGTAATCCTTGTAATCCATATTAAAACTTCCTGTCCAGTTTGAGTATCATTTCGCCTGCCTTGTATATATCCCCTGCGCCCATTGTCATAATCAGGTCGCCTGCCGAGGAGTTGTTGTAGACAAAGCTTGCGATGTCCTCTAATTTGTCAAAGTAATATACTTCCTTGTCGGGGTGCTGTTTTCTGATTTCCTGAACCAGCCCCTTGGAGCTTATATTATATACATTCTGCTCTCTTGCCGCATAAATCTCTGCAAGCACAACCTTGTCCGCGTTTTCAAATGAAGCTGCAAACTGGTCAAACAGAGCAAGAGTTCTGGTGTAGGTGTGCGGCTGAAACAGGCACCACAGACTGTTGTGCGGAATTTTAACCGCCGCAGCCAGCGTCGCTTTTATCTCTGTAGGGTGATGCGCATAGTCATCGATTATTTTCCTGCCGTCCGCAGTCTGACCCTTGATGTCAAATCTGCGCTGCGTACCGTTGAAATTTTCGAGGGTGGAAACAATATCCACGACATCAACGCCCAGCATATGACAGCACGCAAATGACGCAAGCGCATTAAGTATATTGTGCTCGCCCGGAATCTGAAGCTGTATTGATGCCAGCGCTCTGCCCTCGTGATTTACAGTGAATTTTGGCAGCCCGCTGTTAAACTCTATGTCCGTCACATAATATGTGCAGCTCTCCGAAAAGCCAAAGGTAATAACGTTGTCGAGATCTTTGACAACGCTGTTTACAAAAGGATTGGCATTGTAGGCTATGATAGTGCCGTTCTCAGGCACAAGCTTTGAGAATCTGTCAAAGGAGCTGACTATATGGTCTATATCCTTGAAATAATCTAAATGATCCGAGTCTATGTTAAGAATAATTTCGATTTTGGGGCGCAGGCTCAAAAAGCTGTCCCTGTACTCGCAGGCCTCTGTTACGAAATAGTTGCCGGCTCCGACCTCCACATTGCCGCCTATCTCCGCAAGATTGCCTCCCACAAGTATTGTAGGCTCCTTGTTCGCGTGTTTCAGAATTAAAGAAACCATAGAGGTTGTCGTTGTCTTGCCGTGAGTTCCCGATACCGCAATGCTGTAATCGTATTCACTCATCAGTCTGCCGAGCATCTGTGCCCTTGTGACTGCAGGTATACCAAGCTCTCCGGCTTTTACTATTTCGGGATTATCATCCGAAACAGCTGCGGTATACACCACAAGGTCTGCTCCTTCAACGTTTTTTGCTCTATGGCCTAAGTATATTTGTGCACCATGTGCTATTAGTTTGTCTACCATTTCGCTTTCTTTCATATCGGAACCGCTTACCTGAAAGCCTCTCTCAAGAAGGATTTCAGCAATGGCAGACATTCCTATTCCTCCGATTCCGATACAGTGTATTCTCTTGCACTCCGACAAATTTATCATATAAACATCCTCCAGATGTATATCCCTGTGTTTTAATCAATTTACCGTCACTCAAACGG
>CAVDMD010000089.1:0-9715 GCA_963609975.1 bacterium
AAATCAGGGAGTTTTAAGCGTTTTTAAGCGATTGCCCTGTGGAGGTCAAAACAGCTATTGACGGACTTCGGTAAAACAATGTACAATAGATATGTATAAACTTATTTGAAATCAGGGGATTGTTAACGATATGACTATCAGAAATTATGCAAAAAGAATTTTAAGTGTGATGCTGTGCCTGTGCATGGTGTTTACTCTGTCGGGATTTGAGGCTTCTGCTGCCTCATATTCAATTAAAATCAGCAGCCTGGCAGCGCCGGAGAGTATAACTGCAGGTGACAGCTTTGACATCAAAGGCACAATCAAAAGCACTTACATTATCAAAAGCGCTAAAATAGGGATATGCGATGCAGACGGCAAATGGATTTCGGGGCATTACACCACCAAAAAACCCGAAAAGAAAACCTACAGCATTTCAAATGCAAACGACAAGCTTCATATAGATACTCTGTCAAAGGGCACATACTATCTCAAAGTGTATGTAAAAGACTCCAAAAACCACAAAAAAACTGTGGTTAAGCAGAAATTTAAGATTAAAGCGGCTTCAGCTTTTTCAATAAAGGATCTCAGCGCGCCCGAAGAAATTACAGAGGGCGATACTTTCAGTGTGAAGGGTACGGTCAAAAGCGAATATAATATAGCGAGCATTAAAATCGGCGTATGTGATGCGGAGGGCAACTGGCTTTCGGGACATTTTGCAACCAAAAAACCCGCCAAAAAAACATATGACCTTTCAAATGCGAGCAGCAGTCTTAACTTAAGCACGCTTGCTCCCGCCGTATACTATTTGACGATACAGGTGACAGACAGCAACAAGACAACGGAAACCATACTCCAGAGCAGGTTTACGGTTAACAAAAAACCTTCAAAAATTACGGTTTCCGGTTATACATATCCTGTCTCACTCAAAGAAGGCAGTTCCTTTACCCTCAAAGGCAAAGTCAAATCGGTATATAACATCAAAAGAGTGAGAGTAGGCATATGGAACAACGACGAGGGCAAATGGTATTCGGGCATGATGGCGGAATTCAACCCGGACTCCGATACGTTTGACATATCGCAGGCAGACAGCAGAATCAGATTTTCGGATCTTGTGGGCGGCACCTACTATTACAGGGTGTATGTAACCGACACCGAGGGCTACAGCAGATCGGTAATCAAAAAACAGTTTACTGTGTCAAACATTGCCTCCAAAATTACAATTTCGTCAAACTGCTCATATCCGTCGGTTATGACGCAGGGCAATTCGTTTTCACTTGTGGGAACTGTCAGCTCGGCGGTTGAGCTTGATTATGTCAAGGTGGGAATATGCGATGCTGACGGTAACTGGCTTGACGGATTTTACAAAAAAGTCAGGGATATAAAGGACAAGACCTTTTATCTGTATCAGGTGGACGAATACATTTCCTTCGGCAAGCTTGCGCCGGGAAATTACATATATAAAATTTATGCAAAAGACCTTAACGGTACAGGCAAGACTGTCAGATACAAAAAATTCACTGTGATTTCAAAATTCACTATGGATACGACAACTACAGGCAGCAGCATAACTCAGGAAATGTACGACGCCATAAATGCAGAAGATGTGTTCTTCGCGCAGGAGGCGGGCAGAGGCGGCTGCACAGTGGTTTCGGCGGGCATGATGGCAATAAGAAAAGCCATAATGAGCGGCGTTTCCAAAAGCACATGGAGTCTGCTTACAGAGGACAATCTCAGAGCGGACAGAAGCATATGGGTATACGGCGCAGGGCTTTTCAGAGATTTTTCAATTCTTGATATGAATATAAGTCAGGTGAACTTTGACAGTGATGCCTCGACTGCAACGAAAAAAAAGAAGCTGATATCTCTGCTCGAAAAACACCCTGAGGGCATTGCCATATACTCCAAATACGGCGGCAAGGCTCATGCAGTCCTGCTTACAGACTGTATAGATGATGTGTTCTATGTGGTTGACCCTGTATACGGCAAAAAGGTTACAATGGCGGAGAGCACGCTTTACAGCAAGAGCGCGACTCAGACCAGCAAGCTGTCGGCTCTCCATTCATACTGGTACATAAAATATTAGGAGCAGTGACAAATGAGCGAGAACTACAAATTTATAAATCACAGCAAATGTGAATTTTTTCCCTGTCACAATACAGATAAGCCTGAAGAATTCAATTGTCTGTTCTGTTATTGCCCGCTTTATGCGCTGGGTGATTCATGCGGCGGTAATTTCAAGTATACAGAAGGCGGTATCAAAGACTGCAGCGACTGTATGATTCCTCACAGCAAAGGCGGATATGAATATATAAGCCGTAATTTTGACAGAATAATGGAAATGGTGAGGAGAAATGAAAACAAATAATAACGGCAGAGTGCTTGCGGGCACGCTGTGTATGCTGGCCTCCACGATATGCTACGGATTTATATCCACCATATCGATTAAGGCGTTAAACGCCGGAGCCGCAACGGAGACGATATTGTTTGACAAGTTTTTGTATGCCGCATTACTTATATGGGCATACATATTCATCAGAAAAATACCATTCAGAATCGAAAAAAATCAGATACTGATGCTTGTTGTTGTGATTGTTTCCTACAATATGCTGGCGCTGTGTCTGTATGAGGCGTTCAATTATATTCCGGGTAATCTGACTATTGTGCTTAATTTCACATATCCGGCAATGATAATAGTATTTGAGGCGCTGACAGGCAGAGCGAGGTTTTCGGTTATAAGGGCAGGTTCAATACTGTTTTCCATAATCGGATTTGTGCTGATTGTCTGTGAGGAGTCCGTAACCCTCAGCATTATAGGGGTGATATTTGCCATAGGCGCAGCTGTTTCGCAGGCCTGCTATGTTATATCCCTGGGCTCAGACAGAGTCAAAAAACTTCACCCTGTTGCTGCAGCCGGATATGTTACGGCAGGGGCGACTGTTTTTAACCTTGTCAGAACTGCCGTTTCGGGAGAGGCTCTGTTTACCTCAGGCGGCGAGCAGCTTGTGTGGACGCTGGTGCTGTCGTTTTTCTGCGCATTTCTTGCAATCGTGCTGTTTTGCGTAGGCGTCAATATGATAGGCTCAGGCAGGGCTGCGGTGATAAACACGCTGGAGCCTGTGGTGGCCTGTGTTGCAGGCTATGTGTTTTTGAGCGAAACCATGACCTTCACCATGGCTTTGGGCTGCGTGGCAATAGTGATAGCCGTATTTATAATTAACTTTGACGGCAGAACCCCTCAAAACAGACAGAGCGGCACGGCCCGGAGGCAATGATTATGCAGGCAGTATTCAAAAGTATAAGGGAATATCTTAATATGGACAGGGCAGAGTTTTCTGCATATATTAACGTTCCGGAAAACACCGTTGAGCTTTGGGAAAACGGAGAGGCTGTTCCTGAAATTTCCGTGCAGGAGAGACTGTGCGGGTTGTGTGAATCCGGAGGAATTCCCGTTTATGATATGACTCTGAGTAGAATTGAGAAAGCAGCCGAGGCAGTTAATACGCGGACAGACCGCCTTGTTTTGTACCACGGCTCCAAATCAGGAATCAGAGGAAATATTGAACCCAAAAGCAGACCTCAGTGTGATTTCGGCAGATATAGACTGGGCAATGTTTATAGCCTGCAACAGAGGCAGAATGGAAAAAATAAAAGGAACTTCCTTTTACAATAAATACAAAAATATGGGCAGCGGAAGTGATGTGACTGCAGGAAATATTGCCAATGACCGTATGTTTTTTGTTATGAAATTATTGACAGAGTATTTCCGGAGGCAGACAGATGAATGATATACAACTGAAACTGTGCGATATACAGGGCAGGCTGCTTGAGCTGTCAGGCAAAAACGGCTTTGAAAGCTGCTCTTTTATAGAGGCGTTTATGCTCTCGGATACGGCAAAGGCGCTGGATTCCCCATATAGCAGAATGCAGTGGGCAGGTGAGGAATACCTGCTTGAAGAGGTTAAGGACGGCGCGGGGGCGGCTCTTGTCAGAAACGATGATGTATTCAGTGAAAACAGGCTTTACTGGATCGGATATCTTTACAGGTACTGGCATTGCCATACCGGCGAAAGCAGCAGGGAAATATATGAGCAGGCGCCTGTATGCACGATGAATCGCAATTATACGATTTTTCATACCATGGACCCTGTGCTTGCGGTGGAGAAGCTGAAGGAAATATACAATCAGAAGATTGCGGATAAGACTGACTAAAACTTTGTAATACAGCAGTGTTTGTGATATAATTACTGCTAATATATTATTTTGGCGGGAGAAGAAACATGATTAAATACGAAAGCACAAGAGGAAGCAAAAACACATTAAATGCTGCGGCAGCGGTAATACAGGGGATAGCGGAGGACAAGGGACTTTATGTTCCGGATCACATTCCTGCGCTTCCTTTTGAAATAAAGGATATGCAGGGCAGACCGTACAGGGAAATTGCAGCGGCGGTAATAGGAGCGTTTTTTACGGACTATACAGCAGAGGAAATCAGATACTGCATAGACGGAGCATATACGGACAAATTTGAAGCGGAGGAAATAGCGCCGCTGGTTAAGGCGGGAGATGCATATTTCCTTGAGCTTTATCACGGCAGGACTGCCGCATTCAAGGATATGGCGCTGTCGATTCTGCCGTATCTGCTTACTACGGCGATGAAAAAAGAAAAAGAGGACAAAAAAGTCTGCATACTGACGGCAACCTCAGGCGACACGGGCAAAGCGGCGCTTGAAGCCTTTGCAGATGTTCCGGGGACGGAAATCATAGTGTTCTTCCCTGACAGCGGAGTAAGCAAGGTGCAGGAAAGACAGATGATTACGCAGGAGGGCGCAAACACTCATGTGTTTGCAATCAAAGGCAACTTTGACGACGCCCAGACAGGAGTCAAAAAGATTTTCAACGACGACGCCTTTGCCGCAAAGCTGGCAGCCTGCGGCTGCAAGCTCTCCTCGGCAAACTCAATCAATATAGGCAGACTGATTCCTCAGGTGGCATACTATGTGTACGCATACATCAGAATGGTCGAAACAGGAGCAGTCAGAGACGGCGAGAAAATTAACATAGTGGTGCCTACTGGCAACTTCGGCAACATACTTGCGGCATACTACGCATCGGAAATGGGTATTCCGGTTAACAGATTCATATGCGCCTCAAACAAAAACAGAGTTCTTACGGACTTCATAAACACGGGCACATACAGCACCGACAGGGAGTTTTACCTTACCAATTCGCCATCGATGGATATTCTCATATCATCAAACCTCGAAAGACTTCTTTACCACCTGTGCGGAGGCAACGGAGATGAGGTAAGACAGATGATGGAAAGCCTCGACAAAAACAAGAGCTACACAGTAAGCGACCGCATCAGAGAGGGCATGAAAAACTTTTACGGCGGCTCATGCAGCGTCGAGCAGACCAATGAGACAATTGGCAGAATGTATGCCGAAAACGGCTATCTGATGGATACACATACGGCAGTTGCCTGCAGGGTATACGAGGACTACAGAGCAGCGACAGGAGATGAAACTCCGGCTGTCATAGCCTCAACCGCAAGCGCATACAAATTTGCCGAAAGCGTTGCAAAGTCAATCGGCATCGAAGGAGACATGGACGGCTTTGAATACATTGACGCAGTAAACGACAGAACAGGAGTCAGAATTCCAAAAGGCCTCAAAGACCTTGACAAAAAAGAAATCAGACACAGAGGCGTCATCGAGATTAAAGATATGATGGAAATGGTAGAGCAGTCGGTAAAATAGGAGATTATTATGACGACCACAACCTTGTTTATAGTTCTTGCCGTATTTACGGTGGTATACCTTGTTTCAACCGTAAAAGTAAGAAGGGCTCAGAACGAACAGGAGCGCAAACTTTATTCGGCACTCAGATGGATAGGCGTTGCAGGCCTTGTCGCTGTAGCACTTTTGGCCATGAAACTGGACTGATACAGGCAGGTAAACCATGCTCAGAGAACAGCTCGAAAAATACATACCCTTTAATGAACAGGAGGAACGGGACAGGCAGATAATGCTGCGGATTATGGACACCTGTGACGATTATCTCCTCAGATCAAACGAAACTGCGCATTTTACCGCATCCGCGTGGATTGTCAACCGGAGCGGAAACAGAGTGCTGCTTATACACCACAACATATACAATTCGTGGACGTGGACAGGCGGTCACGCAGACGGAGAGGAAAACCTGCTCAGGGCAGCTCTCAGAGAGGCAGAGGAGGAAACAGGACTAAAGAATCTCAGACCTGCAGACGATGATATTTTTTCGATTGAGATAATACCCGTAAACGGTCATATCAGACGCGGCAGGTATGTCTCATCGCATCTGCACCTCAATGTCACATACCTTGTTCAGGCTGATGAGAACGAAACGCTCAGAATCAAAGCAGACGAAAACAGCGGCGCAGGCTGGTTCAGACCTGAAGAACTGGATTCTCTTTCGGACGAAAAATGGATGAAAGAAACCGTGTATGCCAAGCTGCAAAGCAAACTGGAGGGAAGATAAAATGCTCAAATACATACTTACGGCAGTCATACTGATAAGCCTTGTAATATATCTTTATGCCGCTTCAAGAAGCAGCTCCATCAGAAAAACAGGAGATCTGCGGCCAAGCGATGCCGAAAAAAACAGGGCTGCGCTTGACAGGCTCAACAAAATCAAACTTATATCATCAATAGTGCTGATTGTGACGGCTATAGTTACGATGATACTGTAGTTTGTTTTGAAAACCTAATTCAAAGCAAAATTTTTGTTAAAAAACACAAAAATATATTGACAAACAAAAATCAGTGATTTAAAATTAAGTAAACCGATGAGGAAGAGAAGTAGTTTTTATCAGGCTGTTACAGAGAGCCGCAGATGGTGAGAAGCGGTACAGGCGGCAGATTCGAATGGACTTCCGAGGGCAAACCCAAAGCATCATGCAAGTAGGGGCGACGGAGAACCCTCCGTTATCAAAGGTAACCGTATGTCAGTATGGTAAGCGGGCGCAGCAGTGCGCCAAGCCGGGTGGCACCGCAGGAGATTGTTATTCCTGTCCCAGCATCAGACTATGCAGGGACAGGATATTGTTGTTTTTGGGAAGAAACAGGAGGATATTAATATGACAGACAAAACAATACCTTACAAAATATATTTAGAAGAAAACGAGATGCCTAAATACTGGTACAATGTGCGTGCGGATATGACAAACAAGCCTGCTCCGCTGCTCAATCCGGGGACAGGCAAACCTATGACGGCAGAGGAGCTGGGTGCGGTATTCTGTGAGGAGCTTGTTAAGCAGGAGCTTGACAATGACACCAGATACTATCCTATACCGCAGGAGATACTTGATTTCTACAAGATGTACAGACCCTCGCCGCTGACAAGAGCGTACTGCTTAGAGAAAAAACTCGATACACCGGCAAAGATTTACTACAAATTTGAAGGCAACAACACAAGCGGAAGCCATAAGCTCAACTCCGCTATAGCTCAGGCATACTATGCAAAACAGCAGGGACTCAGAGGCGTTACAACAGAAACAGGCGCCGGACAGTGGGGCACTGCTCTGTCAATGGCGTGTGCATATTTTGACCTCGAATGTGATGTATATATGGTTAAGGTTTCATATGAACAGAAGCCGTTCAGAAGAGAGGTTATGAGAACCTACGGCGCAAATGTCACACCCTCACCGTCAATGAACACTGCCATAGGAAGAAAAATAAACGGAGAATTTCCGGGAACAACAGGAAGCCTCGGCTGCGCAATCTCAGAAGCTGTAGAGGCAGCCACAGGCAGAGACGGCTACAGATATGTTCTGGGCAGCGTCCTTAATCAGGTGCTTCTGCACCAGTCTGTAATAGGCGTTGAAACTAAGCTTGCAATGGACAAGTACGGCATCAGGCCTGACGTTATCATAGGCTGCGCAGGCGGCGGATCAAATCTCGGAGGCCTTATTTCGCCTTTCATGGGAGAAGTGCTCAGAGGCGAAGCGGATTATCAGTTCATAGCTGTAGAGCCTGCATCATGCCCAAGCCTTACAAGAGGAACCTTCGGATATGACTTTTGCGATACAGGCAAGGTTTGCCCTCTGGCCAGGATGTATACTCTGGGCAGCGGATTTATTCCGTCTGCAAACCATGCGGGAGGCCTGAGGTATCACGGAATGAGCCCTACGCTTTCACAGCTTTATCATGACGGATATATGGAAGCAAGAGCAGTTGAGCAGACCAGCGTATTTGAAGCCGCAGAGCTGTTTGCAAGAACCGAAGGGACGCTTCCTGCCCCTGAGAGCAGCCACGCCATCAGGGTTGCAATCGACGAGGCTGTTAAATGCAGAGAAACAGGCGAAGAAAAAACAATACTGTTCGGTCTTACAGGTACAGGTTATTTTGATATGTACGCATACGAAAAATTCCACAATGGCGAAATGACAGACTATATACCTTCAGACGAAGAACTCGAAGCAAGTTTTGCATCAATGCCAAAAGTAGAATAACCCGGAATAAGACAGACATATGAACACAAAGCCGCCTTGGAGTACCGGGGCGGCTTTTCCCAAGGTAAAAGGCATGATAAAGGTATTAGTTTGCGAAAAACCGGCACATATATGAGGTTTCCTGTTTTTTTTAAGCGAAGTACGCTGAAAGTTCTTGACAAAACCTTAGGGGGGGGTATAATAGAGGTGTAAATTTTATTTCAAAAAACCTAAACAAGGAGGGAAAAAATGAAGAAGTTATTGGCAATAGTCATAAGTATGGCTATGATAGTGGCAATGATGCCTGCAGGGGTGTTTGCGACAGGTGCGACAGGTGTGACAGACTGCAGTGGTGTTAGTGGTTGTGAGCATCAGGCAGCAATAGGCGATACGCATTATAATACACTGGCAGGGGCGATAGAAGCTGCAGATGGTGGAGGAACCATCACGCTACTAAAAGATGTGGGATTGAGTTCCACTTTGACCTTAAATAAAAACTTGACATTGGACTTAAATGGGCACAAAATCTCTAATGCTAACGGTTTATCGAGTTATTTGATTAAAATAGAACAAGGTAGCAAAGTGACGATAAACGGCAATGCTGCCGGAAGTGAAATTATCGACAGCAGGACAAACTCTACGGGGACAATCACGGCTATCTGTGTATTAGGTGAACTGACTGTTGGCGGAGATAGTCTTAAAATCACCAGAGGAGATAATGGTATTGCTATCAAAGTAGATGCGAGTGGAGCTGACAAGAAAGGTAAGCTTACCGTGAATGGTGGGACAATTAAATCGACACAGGCAATTCAGAACTGGGGCGTTACTAAAATCAACAAAGGTACGTTTGAAGGGAATGTAGACAGCTATGCATATAGTAATGTTGGTGGTGAGATAAGGATTGACAATGGCGTTTTCAAGGGTGAAGTGTTTGCTGCACAGCTAAAAGATAGCGGTAATTGGCCTACCGTTTCAGCTAAAATTGTAATTAAGGGTGGTACTTTCAACAGTGTGATTGCTGAGTATTATCATGACGGTACAAACAGCCTTCAGCCAGTTGAACGTCTTGAAAGTAAGCCTGATGAGATAGTTGAGGGAAAAGTTAAAATTTTCGGTGGTACATTCAGTATAGACCCTAGTAAATACGTAGATACAACAAAATATGATATTAAAAACAGTGAAAGTACTTACACTGTTGTAGGCAGAAAAGTTGTAAAAGTAACAAACAGTGAAAAAGAAACTGAATATAAAGCATTGGATACTGCC
>CAVDMD010000090.1:0-9612 GCA_963609975.1 bacterium
AAATAGTGTAATTTTTTCGGAATACGAGTATAATACAATATATCATTTGGCTTTCGGAGAATTATATGATTAAAGTAACCCCCACAGGCATTTTCTGAAGCCTGAACAGGAAATACGCAATTACTATGCGGCGCTTCAGTTTTTTGACGAAAAGCTAAAAGACAGGACGCCTTTTTCAAAAGAGCTTGTTATAGCAGTTCAGTCAATAGTTGAAAAAGGTGCCTCAAAAGAAAAAACCGGTTTGAGAGGCTCCATGCCGCCCGGTCATCTGTTTGCCGTATATGATTCAGGCAGCGGCAGAACAGCACGGCTTATGCCAGGATATATTCTCGATTATTACGGATACGGGGTTTAGGGAAGAAGAAATCATTAAAGCTATAACCACCCGGTAACTTATTACAGCAAGGAGGAAATTATGCCGTTTATACTGTTGTTTATACTGCTTGCGGCAGGTACCGCCGCATATATATATTTCAGCAAAAACGCAGATCGCTATAGCTGGCGCAGATCGAAAACAGAGAATCCGCCCGATGTGATTTATCTCCCCTGCGATGCGCAAACAGCAAAAACAGACGACAAAGAGGAGCAGTAGCTCCTCTCTAATCTTTTCTGATGCTCATACCCACAGGCACGAACACCTTAGCCTCTTCATTTTTAATCTCTGTCGTAAGGATTCTGACATCCACTCCGTAAAGCTTTCGCATCATTTCCTCGTTGAGCACCTCTGCGGAAGACCCCGCAGCCACAAATTCACCATTCTGAATCACAAATGATTTGTCTGCAAACAGCAGAGCGTGTTCAGGGTTATGGGTTGACAAGATGATGGTATAGCCGCCGGCTGCAAGCTCTTTGATCTTTGCCATCACTTTGTACTGATTGCCGTAGTCAAGATTGGCTGTAGGCTCATCCATTATGAGTATTCTGGCATTCTGCACCAGCGCTCTTGCCACAAGCACAAGCTGCCTTTCACCGCCTGAAATTCTGCCAAATCCTCTGTTCCTCAGGTATTCTATTCCAAGCTCTCTCAGAGCTTTTTCGGCCGCTTCAACCTGCCTTGCTCCCGGAGATTCCAGAAGCTTAAGGCTTCCTGTCGTACCCATAAGTACAATATCTATCACATCGTAATTAAATACCGGCACAGTCGTCTGCGGAATATATGCGATTTTCCCGGCAATCTCGGTTCTGCTCATCTCTTTGATATTGCGGTCGTCTATAAATATGCTGCCGCTGTAGCCTTTGAGAAATCCCAGTATGCAGCGAAACAGCGTGCTTTTGCCTGCGCCGTTTGGACCTATCACCGCCACAAGGCTGCTTTCGTGAGCTCTGAAATCAATGTTTTTGAGTATCGGGGTGCTTCCGTATGAGAAGCACAGGTTTTCTGTCTTTATTCTCATGTCCTGCTGCCCCCTTTTAGTATAAGGTATACAAATATCGGGGCGCCTACAAACGATGTAAGTATGCCCAGCGGGATTTCCGCCGTAGTTGCAAGCCTTGCAATATTGTCAACCACCATAAGAAATGTTGCTCCAAACAGAGCCGATGCCGGTATTATTTTTCGATAGTCATATCCGAAAATCATTCTGCAGAAATGCGGAATCACAAGGCCTACCCAGCCTATCATACCGCTTATGGCAACACTTGAGGCCGTAAGCAGCGTGGCACATACTATCACTATGAATCTCAGAGCCGATGTGTTGATTCCCATGGCCTGCGCCTCTTCCTCTCCCACCGTCAGCAGATTCATTCTCCATTTGAGCAGGAACAGAGGCACAGAGCCTGCTATCATCGGGAATATGACAAACGCCACGTCCTGAGGCTTGATTGATACAAGGCTTCCCATCAGCCAGTATGTAATCGCCGGAAGTGTCTGCTCCGTATCTGCCACAAGCTTCACAAATGATGTGCAAGATGTAAACAGCGAGCCTATCATCATTCCCGCCAGTATCATGGCAAGCGTGGCGTTTATTCTGCTGACTCTGCTGATGCCGTAGGCCAGCATTACGGCTGCAAGACCCAGCACAAACGCCGAAACGGATATACCCATGTAGCCTGCGCCCAGAAGTATTGCAAGAGCCGCTCCAAAGCCTGCGCCGGAGCTTGCTCCCAGTATGTCAGGCGATACCATGGGGTTCTGAAACATCCCCTGATAGGACACGCCTGCAAGTGACAGCGCCGCCCCTATAAATGCGGCGGCCAGAACTCTTGGCAGTCTTATCTGAAATATCACGTTTTCGGCGGCATCCGGCCAGCTCTGCGGGATATCTGCTATTCCTGACAACAGAATCTTTATCAGCTCTACAGGACTTACAGGATACCTGCCCAGCATAAACGAGCCGAAAAACACCACTATGAATATCACAACAAGTATTGTGAATTTGATTTTGAATTTCCTTGTTTTCTCTGCTGTTTCCATTAAATATTACTGTTTTCTTTCTTCAGATTGTTGTTCCATTCCATAACCTGCGGCAGTATTTTATCATAAATCTGCTCTCTGTTGCTGCCGTCAAGATAAAAAACCTCCGCCTTAGGGTGGTTTAACACCCGGTCAATAAAATCGGCCTGCCTGCCGCCTTTTACAGAAGCAAGCACCGGTATGTCGCCGTCAAGATGCCTGAGCACCGCCCGGCAGAATTCCGGAACACCCTCCTCCATAAACCCTATTTCGTCCATGACAATGATGCCGTCATCTGCAGCCTCAAGGTATTTCATGCCCAGTGTGCGAAACACTTCAAGGTTTATGGTTCTGTCTTTTGTATTGCAGTCGGCCACATAGTTTTCACTGCTCATATGGCCGTCTGCCCTGCCTGCCGGATACATATATATTTCGTGGTATCCGTCTGTTTTTTCTTTAACTATTCTGGTGCAGAACCCATACACGGGAACACTGCACTGTGCTGTGATGCGGTCAATTATTTCTGTTTTGCCGCTGCCTCTTTCACCATAGATAAGTATATGTCTTACCGTCATTAAATTACCGCTGCCTTTGTCACTTTTTTTACCTTGCCGTTTACAGATACCTTGTGAGTTCCTTTTTTAACCCAGATGTATGCGTATTTTTCTTTTGTGTCTGTGTATACGTGCGAGGAGGAATTAAAGCCTATCGCATAGCCTGCTCCCTTGTATACTGTCTTGCCGTCAACCTTCACTGTATTGCTGCTCTTAGGAAGCTTAACCTTCACTCTGTAGTAGTTTTTGGTAAAGGATTTGCATACTATTGCCTTGCTGTCTCTTACAAAGGTTTTTTCGGTTTCGTGTATCTTGGAGTAAACCTTGAGGCTGCCTCCCGTAACTTTCATCGATTTGCAGTAAAGTGCGGAGCCGTAGGTTGATTTGGCTTTTCTCTCATCCGCATCGTTTGCACAGATAAGCACGTTGCCTCCTGTTACGGTCAGGTTTTTGACATACAGTGCATAGATTTTGTTTGTATCCGAAACTGCTGCAAATGTGCCGCCCTGTATTCTGACGCTGCCGCCAAGTCCGTTTACTATGCCTCCCGGTCCGCCTGTTCTCTCATCGTCATACAGCTTGACTGTTGCTGACTTCTGAATATAGCTGCTGCCGTCCGCAAGCTGCATTGCATAATTGCCAAGGCCTGATTTGGCATACAGGCTGCCGCTGCCGCTGACATATGATGTGCCTTTAATCATAATGCATGGGTTTTTGTTGCCGCTTTCGGTACAGCTGTCTATGAAGCTGTTTTCTCCCTCTATTTTAAGCTCTGCACTGTCAAGGGTTATGACCGTTGCAGGGTTGTTGATGTTAACGTTTTTAACTGTAACAACCGAGCCTTTTGAAGCATATATATCAAGGCCTGTCAGCGACTGTCCGTCACCGTCAAGAGTAACCCTGCCGTTTACGGTTATTGTGCCTGTTGCTGACGGATCGATATAGTAGTAGCCGCCTGTAAGCGTCACATCACCTGCTGTGTATTTCTTTGAATACAGTGCGTTTATCGCCGTATTTCCTTTAGACAGATCATATTCTGCCCATACTCCGTCGTTACCGTCCTTGACAGGTACTGACGGAAGTGTCAGCGAGGCTGTGCCTTTGGCAAATTCTATCTCTTTGATTGTCCTGCCGGAAGCTCTGATAAGCGCCACATATGTTGCGTCTTTTTCGCTTACCGAAACAGTAACACTGCTCTTTATGTTCTTGCCGTTCCAGTCCTTGCCGTCTTTTTTGAATATATATGCTCTGCCGGCAGGAGCCTTGGGAAGCTCCACGCTTTCACCGGAATATACGGTTTCTGTACCGGTATAGTCGCCTGTGTAGGTTACTGTGTAAACTGTCTTTTTTTCTATATTGCTTAATACAGGGAACTGTCCTGCTTTGCCTGTAAACATACCTTTTGCGTTCCTGTTTAGAGTTGCCGCAAATGTGCTTCCTTTCATTGAGTCTGCGGTTTTGCCTGTCACTGATACATATTCGTGACCGCTTACCTGCGACTGATTTCCAAAGGCATCCATATCACTGATATAGTAGGTTTTGTCCGCGCTGTTGTTTATGGATATGTTGAAATTGCCTGCAACGGCGCCTTTTTGCGAGCCGCTGACCTCACCTGCATTGTAGCAGTTATAAAGGGCTATATTCTGAGCATAGCCTGCAAGTCCTCCCGCAGTGCCCTCTGATGAAACTGTGCCCTGATTGTATGAATTCTTCACTGCAGGGATTTCCCAGCCTGTAGTGTGTCCTGCAAGTCCTCCGGCATAGTTTGAGGCAGTTATCTGTCCGTAGTTTGCAGATGAGCTGATGCAGCCTGTGGCTTTGCCTGTGATGCCTCCCGCAGCAGCAGAGTCTGCATGAACAGCTCCGTAGTTTGCAGATGTTTTGATGCTGTCTTTTTTGACTGTGGTTTCACCGGCAATGCCACCTGCGTTGCTGCCTGCAGCTGTCACGCTGCCCTTGTTGATGCAGCCGGAAATGACAGTGCCGCCTTTTGTTTTGGCTGTAATGCCGCCTGCGTTGCTGCCCTTTGCCGTAACTTTTACATAGCTTGTGCAGTCTGTGATTTTGGCAGTATCTCCGTAGGCTGCTATGCCTGCCGCACTTCCGAGGGCTTCGGAGGTGCCTTTAACTGTAACGTTTTTAACTGTACCGCCGTATACATAGCCAAACAGTCCCGAATAGCTGCCGTCTGTCTTGGCGCTCATTGCAGTTATGGTATGACCCTGTCCGTCAAAGGTGCCTCTGAAGCTTTTTTCGCTTGATGAGCCTATGCAGCTCCAGTACCTTGTGCCGTCCGTACCGTCATTGTTTTTTAGCGATATATCATTGGCAAGCTTTATGCTCTTGCCTTTGAATGTATAGCCTTTTGTGTTTACAAGGCAGGCAAGTCCCGCAAGCTGCTCTGCCGTTTTGATTGTAAAGCTGCTGTCTGAAGAATTATACCAGCTTGTGTCTGCAAGAGATGTCCATTTCTTTTCCTGGGTTTTCGGCTCTGCCGCAATCGTCAGGCCTTTTGATACCGATGTGGTCACCTTGTGTATTCCCGATTCGTTGGAGTCGGAAGTGCCGTCTCCGTATGTATAGGTGTATACGAATTTCCCTGTGTATTCGAGGCTGTCGTCATCAGGCGCCGCACCGTCTTTGAGTACAGCTTTTGCCGTGATAACATCAAGCTGATAAATCCCCTCGTCCTTTAATATCTGTCTGTCTTTAACATATATGGTTTCGCCGCCGCTTAATATGGTTCCGGCTTTTTTGCCCGAAATGCTGTAGCTGTCATCCGCTTTGAATTCAATGCTGCCTTTTTGGAGCTTAATAAATTCCGCAGAGAGAGTTACATCAGATGTAACCGTATAGTAATCGGCATATATCGGCTTGCCGCCTGCCGTATATGTATCAAGAGTATATCCGCCGTCAGCCTTGTATGAAAGATGTACCACGCTGCCGTAAGGCACCTCGCCTGAAACACTGCCTGTAACTGTGCCTCCCTGCGCCTGATTTACGGTAACCCTGCAGGTCTTTGCAGCATCATATGAGCTGCTTTCAAAGAACAGCACCGGATAGCCGCCGTTTATTTTGTCTGTATCTGCCGCAAACGCATTGCCGCAGGTATTAAGCGCATTGTAAAGATCTGCGCCTTTCATCTGAGCCGCCGTCATCGCCTTAACATCTACGCTGATGGCTGTTGATACGCCCCTGTAGTAGCCCTCTGAATCAGGGTCATTGTCGCAGCCCTCCAGATAGTAGCAGTTTGCGACCGTATATGAGCCGTCATCGTGTCCGCCTATGCCTCTGCCGTATTTGGCGTTTTCAACACTGATGGTTCCTGTGTTGTAGCAGTTATATATATACATACCCGCGTTTTCACCGATTATGCCGCCTGATGATGTAGGGTAAGAGCCTGTGATGCTGCCTGTGTTGTAGCAGTTTACTATCCTGCCCGCATAGCCTCTGCCTACGATACCGGCTCTGCCTCTTGAGTCTGTGCTTCTTACATCAGCATGGTTGCCGCAGTTTTCTATTATTGCGCCTCCCTCAAGATCACCGACATTGCCGACAATACCGCCGACCATTCTTCTGCCGTATACATATCCGCTGAGAGTCAGGTTTTTAACTCCCGGCTGAAAGCCCTCGGGCTTTTCGCTCGGATTGGTGTCATAATCATCCGCTATATATCCCACCAGACCTATAGCCATGGAGTTTCCGAAATCCTTGTCTGTATATCTGTTGCAGTAAAGGTTTTCTATTTTGTGTCCGCCGCCGTCTAAAACACCGTTAAAGATGGATTCTATGGTCTGCACGTCTTTGGTTTCGCCCTTCTGGTATGACCTTGTATCCATAGGGAATTTGCCGCCTATAGGGGTCCAGTTCGGTCCCGACCATTTGCCGTTTTTGTATACGCCGCCCATATCAAGGTCTGCCGTAATATGTATGGTCTTGCCCATAAAGTCATATTCACCGGTGCCGACATATACCGTATCCGACTGACTGCCGCCCTGCGCGCCTGTCAGCTGGAAGTCGTCAACCCTGGTGCATTTAATAAGTTTTTTGTTTCCTATAATTTTTTTGCAGTCCTGCGATACCTTGCCGTTTACCATGGCCGCAAGTCCTGCAAGCTCCGCAGGTGTTGAGATATAGTAGTCTGAGGCAGAATCACCGCCCTGCTCCTCATACCATGTCAAATCAACAGTGCCGTCCCATTTGCCGCTGTCTGCATATACCGCCGCCTGAGGCACGCAGATCATCTGCAGCACCAGCGCCGCGCAAAGCAGCATTGAAAACAGTTTTTTTCTGAACATACAAACCTCCTACTCCTCACTTTTTATAACATAGTATTTGCCGGTTTCGGCATCATAGTACACTTCACCGAGCTTGTTCATACCGCCGCCGTCCATATCCTCCGGCTGCTCTTTTTCTTCTATGTCGCTTTCGTCAAACTCCACAGCGTCATCTTTGTTTATCTGCTCCCCCTGTGCCTCAAGGGTCATGCCGTTTTCTGAGGAGCCGTCTCCGCCGGTTGTGGATACGTCTACATTCCAGTGTATGATAAGAGCCAGCATTATTCCTACCGCCAGCACCAGCATCACATCGGCCAGATTGCCGGCATAGTTAAGCGGATTTATGTCGCTGTCGTCTGCAAAACGGTTTTTGCGTCTTCTGTCTTTTCTAATCATTGCTGTTTTTCTCCATTTCCACAACGCAGTCCATTACGGTTTCAAGCACTGACATATAGTTGTTGTACCAGCCTCTTCTGATGGTGGATATCACTATTGCTATGGCTGCAACGATAAGTCCCGCTATTGTAGTATCAAAGGCTGTCATAAGCGATTGCGACAGGGTCAGGGTGTCTCCCTGTCCAAGAGCGATTATTCCCGGTCCCAGAGGTATGAGTGTGCCAAGAAGTCCGAACATCGGCCCCAGCTTTGACAAAAGATCCGTAGGCTTCAGCTTTGCATCGTATCTTTCCTGTTCTCTCTCCAGCAGGTTAGCCGCCAGAGATTCCAGCATCAGATCATTAAAATCTCTGTGCTTTGTTATCTCTGTCAGGGCTTCTTTCTGGGTTTTGAGAAGTCCGCTTGTTTCGATTATTTCTTCAATCGGTCTCTCCCCTGCTCTTATCTCGTCAAGCAGCTTCGGAAGCTGCACCTGCATATGCTTGTGCTCGTTCATATACTCTGAAATTATCCAGCCTGTTGCCACCAGAATTGCCGCAATAAACAGTATAAGTATGATTACTACAGGTATCTGCAGCACACTTGTCATCGAATGTAATACTTTGCCTAAGATCGTCATTTATTTCACCTATCTCTTCCTTGTAAATTCCACATATCCTGCCGCCGCGCCTGCCGCAACAAGGCCTGCCGCACCTGCCGCAACAAACGGCATCAGCCCAGGCTCTCTGCTGTCTTCGTTTACTTCGGCCTGCTCATACTGTGATTCGTCAACCTGAGCCAGAAGCCTTGCTATATCATCATTCAGGACATAGGCTCTGAGCCCGCCTCCGGATTCATCTCCTCCGGCATCATCGGTGCCGGAATCGCCTGTGCCGGCTTCTCCCGAATCACCGCCGCTTCCCGATCCTGCGTCATCTCCACTGCCGTCGCCTGCTCCGCCGCCGTCTCCCATGGCAACGGTGCCTCCCTCAACGGAAAGCCCCAGATAGGAGCCGCTCAAATAGGCTTCTCCCGCCTTGAGGGTTTCATAGTCTATGGTGACTGTAATTGCATCGTTGTATCTGTCTGCGGCCTGCATCGAAATGTTTTTTATCTTTAATACCGACTCATCGCTTGAGCTCCATTTGAGTCTGTCTATGAGCTCCTGTATCATTGCCTCATCGCCTGTGGACACATTAAATGTTACTGTGTGTGCTCCAACCTTTTGTGAAAGCTCCACTTTTTCCTGCTTGACCTTCGGGATTCCCTTGAGGGCTATATACATGGTGTGCACATATTTGGCAGTCTGGTTTGTTCTTGACTCCTGCGGGCTTGTCTGCCCGAAAAGCAGTCTGAAACGGTTGCCTGTCCCCATCGATGTATAGTTGGGTCCGGTGTTTTCGGTGCCTGCCTCGTAGCTTGCCCAGCTGTCCTCAAGCGCCAGCATCGGCTTTACGACTTTTTTGTCGTTCCACGCTCTGCTGTCAAGAAGAACATCTTTCATTTTTTCTTTGGTTTCGTCTTTCCACACAGGGGTCAGATAGCCTGCAAGGTTGTTGAAGTAATATCTTTCTGTTCTAAACAGCTCGCTTGATGTAAACGATGTGAAATACCCTATATCCTTGTCGGCCGTATAAAATGATATGCTCTGTATATCTCTCAGCGACACTCCCGCATATTCTATAAGGTCCTCTATGTAAAAGCCTCTTGCAGAGTCTATTACACTGCCGAACCTGTGATCTGCGCCTTCTTTGTAAAATGAATATGCAACCTCATGGGTTGTCAGTGCGCCTCCCACGTTGTCATCAAGCTCTGTCCAGTGATAGGTAGCTTTTTCGACATAGTCGCTCTGGTCTATTCCCCAGTAGCCGACCTTAATGGTTATCGTATCTGTAACCGTACCTGCGCCATAGCAGGCAAGAGCCGTCGCAGGCAGAAGCATAAGACAAAGCACCATCACTGCCAGATGTCTTTTGAATCTTCTAATCAAAATCTCCTCCGCTATTTTAATGTT
>CAVDMD010000091.1:0-9376 GCA_963609975.1 bacterium
CTGTTGCTGAAGTGGAAGTCCTTTTTCTGTTGCTGATGTTGACACAGATTGCGGTTTGGTATAAAATATATATAGAAAAAAGGTGCTGCCGGTAAACGGCTGGCTCCCTTAAATTAGATTAAAAAATAATCGCCTCAGTTGGAAGCCACGGCGGTTATTTTTTTTCGTTTTTTCTAAATACTATGTAGCAAACCTGAATTGTTCCATATATGGCTCCGCCAAGAAGACTGAGCAAAAGGATTACTTCCTGAAGACTCATTTGTATCACCCTCCTTTCCGGAGGGTACGAAAATGTCCCTCCGTCTGAAGGGAAACAGCCGCCTACCGTTATCGTAGCACCTGTACATATAGTATCATAAGTATATTTAAAAATCAATGAACTCTCTGAATTTCAACATCTTGAGGCTTTTTTGCTTTTACAGTTAAGCGGATTTTCTTTCTGCTCTGTTTTTTTGTTTTTTTGTGCACTTGTCCTTTGAAAATTGCAATTTGACTGCGTTTGTGGTATCATATAGTTTATATAGTCAGATGTAATTTTAGGAAAGCAGGGTAAGTGTATTATGAGAATTATACTGGACGGAATGGGCGGAGACAATGCCCCTCTGGAAATAGTTAAAGGGGCGGTTGAAGCCTCCTCACATATTGACCATCAGATAATAATTACAGGCACAGAGGACGAAATCAATGCAGAGCTTGCAAAATACAATTATGATGAGAGCAAAATACAGGTGGTTCATACCTCTGAAGTAATAGAAAACGAAGACTCTCCTGTCAAGGCCATCAGAAGAAAAACAGACTCATCTATGGTAAAGGGTCTTACAATGCTGAAGGAAGGCGAGGGAGATCTGTTCATATCAGCCGGAAACACAGGCGCATATATGGCAGGCAGCCTGTTTATACTGGGCAGGATTCCGGGAATAGACAGACCTGCAATAGCAAGCATATATCCGATAGCAGGCGGAGCCTTGCCGTCAATCATAGTTGACGCGGGAGCCAATTCCGAGTGCAGACCGGCAAACCTGCTGGAATTTGCAATAATGGGCAGCCTGTATATGGAAAAAGTAATGGGCAGAAAAAACGCAAGCGTAGGTCTTGTGAATCTGGGCATAGAAGAAAACAAAGGCACTACCGTTACAAAAGCTGCGCACAAGCTTCTCAAAGAAGCCGACATCAATTTTATAGGCAATGTAGAGGCAAGGGATGTCCCTAAGGGAGCCTGCGACGTTATAGTATGCGACGGCTTTACAGGCAATATAATTCTCAAGCTCACAGAGGGTTTTGCATGGAATCTGCTCAAAACAATGAAAAACAAATTCACCTCCGGAATTTCAGCCAAGATGGGGGCAATGCTTCTTGCAGGCAAGGTCAGGGAAATCAAAGATGAATTTGACTACTCGGAATACGGCGGAGCGCCTATACTGGGGGTAAACGGCCATGTACTCAAAATCCATGGCTCCTCCGGCGCAACAGCAGTCAGAAACGCCATAATCAAAGGCATACCGTATGCTCAGGAGAACGTTGTGGGCAGAATTTCTTCTGCAATGGAGGGCATAGATGTTGGAGAGTAAGCTGTCTGAACTTGAAAACAGAATAAATTACCGTTTTAAGGACAGAGAGCTGCTGCAGCAGGCGCTTACCCACAGCTCCTATGTCAAAGAGCATATGCTGCACAAAACCGAAAGCAACGAACGTCTTGAATTTCTCGGAGACGCCCTCATAGATGCAATATGCGGAGAAGAGCTGTACCGCAGATGCCCCGAATCGGGAGAGGGCAGGCTCACCAAACTCAGAGCTGCTGTGGTGTGCGAAAAAGCACTGGCACAGCAGGCCCAAAAAATCGAAATCGGAGAATACCTGCTGATGGGGCATGGTGAAGAAAAACAGGGAGGCCGCCGGAGAGCATCAATAATGGCAGACGCTGTCGAAGCCCTTATAGGGGCGGTATATCTTGACGGCGGATACGAGGCTGCCGGAGATGTTTTTCTTATGCTCAGCGGTGATATGATTAACGATGCGCTCAAAGGCAGATTTATGAAAGACTATAAATCAAGCCTTCAGGAGCAGGTTCAGGCTGCAGGCGGAGGCCGCCTCATATATCGTGTCAGCAGAGAAGAGGGTCCCGATCACAGCAAGACCTTCTATATGAATCTTTTTCTTGGAGACACACTGATAGGCACCGGCAGCGGCAGAAGCAAAAAACAGGCAGAGCAGCAGGCCGCAAAAGAAGCGCTAGAAAGAGGACTACATAATGTACTTTAAAAAAATATATATGCATGGATTCAAATCTTTTGCGGATCCGGTAACAATAGAGTTTCACAAGGGAATTACCTGTATCGTAGGCCCAAACGGCAGCGGCAAAAGCAATATTTCCGACGCCATCAGATGGGTTCTCGGAGAGCAGAGCCCCAAAATGCTTCGCGGCGGCAAAATGGAAGAAGTCATATTTTCGGGAACCGCAAGCCGTAAATCCAGAGGCATGGCGGAGGTAATACTGACGATAGACAACTCCACAGGAATACTTCCCATAGAATACAGCGAGGTTGCAATCACAAGAAGAATGTACCGTTCCGGTGAGAGCGAATACTACATCAACAACAGCCAGTGCAGACTTCGCGATATCAGAGAGCTGATAATGGATACGGGCATAGGAGTAGACGGATATTCTCTGATAGGACAGGGCAAAATAGCGGACATAGTAAGCAACAAGACCGAAAGCAGGCGAGAGATATTTGAAGAGGCTGCCGGTATTGTCATGTACAGAACACGCAAGGCGGAAGCGGAGAGAAAACTGACAGCCGCATCGGGAAATCTTGACAGAGTAAACGATATAATCAATGAAATAGAGGGGCGTATAGACGGGCTGCGCGAGGACAGCGCCAAAGCTTCCGAATATATCAGCCTCAGAGAAAGATTCAAAGAGCTTGAAATCAACATAACCCTCAAAAATGTCGAGGGTATCGAAGAAAAAACAAACGAACTCATAAACGAATTAAAAGAAACAGACAGATCCATAGCGGATATAAAAGACAAAAAAGAAAAGCTTGACAGATCCCTTGAAGCCACAAACTCCAGAGTAAGGGCTCTTGATGAAATTACGGAAGAAACAAGAGCAAGGCTTATGGATATTGTCAGCGACATCAACAGACTCGAAAAAGCGCACGAGCTTAACACCGAAAGACTTGCCGCAATAGGCAGAGACAGACAGAGACTGACTTCCGAAATATCGGAGCTTGATGACAAGCTTCAGAGCGAACGGCAAAACGCAGATAGCATGATGGACAGCAGGCATGAGCAGGAGGCAAAACTGGCAGAGCTTAATGCCGGGCTGCAGGCTGCCATTGACAGATATACACTCAAGGCTGAAGAAGTAAACAATGCTCTGGTGTCACTAAACAGCGAAAGAAACAGCATATTTGAATACAGCTCAAAAGCATCGGCAAAGAGGACAGAGGCGGCAGGCCTTGACAGCCTCAGGGAAAGCCTCGAAAAAAGAAAGCTTCAGATAGCAGCCGAGAGAGAATCCGAATCTGTGCAGGGCAAATCAGAAGCCGATCTGCAGAATGCGGCAGACAAAGCTGCGCAGCTCAGAGCAAGGCTTGAGAGCATCAGAGAAGAAGCCGGCAGAATCAGAGCGATTCACAGCAGCAGCTCAGAAACAGCAAAGCAGCTTGCAAAGGATATAGAGGCACTCAAAATAGACATAAGCCGCAAAGAAGCCAGAAAAAAGACAATTGAAGAAATGGAATCAAACTATGAAGGCTATAACTTTGCGGTAAAATACATTATGAAAGCGGGAATTTCGGGCATATACGGAACTGCCGCAGAGCTTATGAGCGTTCCCAAGGGCTACGAAACAGCAATCGAAACAGCTATGGGAGCAGCTATGCAGAATATAATATGCGAAGATGACAGCTGCGCCAAAAAAGCCATAATATCCCTCAAACAGGCCAAGGCGGGCAGACTTACATTCATACCTCTTAAATCCATCAGACATCAGAGAGCCGCTGCAGATGTAAGCAGCTTTGCGGGATTTTTAGGGTACGGGGACAGATGTGTTTCCTTTGACGGCAGATATGCGGCGGCATTTGAATACCTGCTGGGCAGAGTGGTTATAGTCGATACCATGGACAATGCGACTGCAATGTCCAAAAAAGCAGGCGCAGGTCTGAGATTTGTAACCCTCGAGGGCGAAATCATAAATACGGTAGGCGCCATCACAGGCGGCAAATACAAAAACAAAACAGCAAACCTGCTCGAAAGAAAATCAGAGATAACAAATCTGCAGGAAGAAATCAAAGCCCTGAGCCAGCAAAAAGACGCCGTGGTGCAGGCAATGAATGAAGCCTCGGACGAAATAAGCAGAGCGCAGGAAACCCTGCAGGCGCTTAATGACAGCTACAGGCAGACAGAGCTTGACCTGATGACAGCCGAAAACGAAAAAAATGCGGTAGAGGGCGCCATTTCAGATTTCAGCAGCAGACAGGAGAGATGGGACAGGGAGCTTAAATCCATCGAAGAACAGAAGGCATCCTCTGACAGTATGGCAAAGTCACTTGCAGATGAAGCCGAGGAGGCAGATGCGGCCGCGAAGCTTGCAGAGGCCAATGTTGCAGGCCTGTCGGAGGTTTACGAAACCAGAAAACAGGAGGCGCAGGAGGCAAGCGAGGATATAACCGAGGCGAGAATTGCGGTGACAGCCTGCGAAAAAGAGCTTCAGGGTGCGGACAGCATATACCGGAGAATTTCAGACAACATAGACGAGATTTCAGGCAGTATAGAAGCCAGAAAACTGCAGCTTCAAAACCTTGAAAACGAATACACAAGCCTTATGGCATCATCTGAAAACGGTGAGGATATAGAGGTCAGAAACAGACAGAGACATGAAGCTGAAGAAACCTTAGAACAGGCTGCCGCCGAAAAAGCTCTGCTGACGGAGCAGACAGACGGAGCCGCCGCCGAAAAAGCCATGATAGACCAGCAGCTTGAAAACCTGCAGAGTCAAAAAATAAATGCTGACATCAAAAAAGCCAGATATGAAACACAGCTTGAAAACCTCAAGGACAAGCTTTGGGAAACCTTTGAAATATCGTATCTGCAGGCTATGGAATTCCGTTCGGAAGAATTTGTCATGTCCAAAGCAGTCAAAGAAAACAGAGAAGTAAAAGCCAGAATGAATGAGCTTGGCGACGTCAATATAGGAGCCATAGAGGAATACAGAGCCGTAAGCGAAAGATACGGATTTCTTACCTCACAGAGAGCCGACATACTTGAGGCAATGGGATCTCTGAGAGCAATCATAGAGGACATGGACAAAACCATAAGAACAAAATTCAAGGAGAATTTCGATCAGGTGGTGGTTCAGTTCGAGCATATATTCAGAGAACTGTTCGGAGGCGGACACGCGCAGCTTCGCCTTGATAATGAGGACAATCCTCTGGAGTCCGGCATAGACATAATAGCGCAGCCGCCGGGCAAAAAACTGCAGAATATAAATCTGCTTTCCGGCGGTGAAAAAACAATGACGGCAATCGCACTGATGTTTGCGGTACTCAAAACAAAGCCTACGCCGTTTTGTATATTGGATGAGGTTGAGGCGGCGCTTGATGATGCCAACATTGAGAGATTTGCAAAATACCTGCAGAATTTCGGAGAGATCCAGTTTGCTCTGGTAACCCACCAGAAGGTTACGATGGAGTATGCGGATGTGCTTTACGGGGTTACGATGCCGGAGCAGGGAATCTCAAAAATTCTGTCACTTAAACTTGGAGATAAATTCGATTTAGATTAGGAGAAACATATATGTCACTGCGTGAAAAAAAATCCTTCTTCGGTAAACTGTCGGAGAGACTGTCAGATGTAATCAATGCAAGAGCCGTGGTGGATGAGGAGTTTTTTGATGAGCTCGAAGAGATTCTCATAACCTCCGACATAGGCATGGATACCACCATGAGGATAATAGAGGAGCTGAGAGGTCATGTCAAAAATGCCCATATCACAAAGCCAGAGGTTGTCAAGACAATACTCAAAAAAATAATCGTAAGATTTATAGATAAAGAAGACAGGCAAAAGCTAAGCAATGAAACTCCGCTGGTTATTCTTGTGATAGGGGTAAACGGCGGCGGCAAAACGACCACAATAGGCAAGATTGCCACCAGACTCAAAAACGAAGGCAGGACAGTCATGCTTGCTGCGGCAGACACTTTCAGAGCGGCGGCGGCAGAGCAGCTTTCGATATGGGGAGAACGTGCAGGCGTTCCTGTGATAAAACACGGCGAGGGCGCAGATCCGTCAGCTGTCATATTCGATGCCGTAGCCTCAGCCAAAGCGAGAAATACAGATGTGCTTATCTGCGATACTGCAGGCAGACTTCAGAGTAAAAAAAATCTCATGAACGAGCTTGAAAAAATGAACAAGGTTATTTCGAGAGAATTTCCCGAAGCCGCAAGAGAAACACTGCTGGTGCTTGATGCCACAACAGGCAAAAATGCGATTTCGCAGGCAAAGGAGTTTGGAGAGGTCACAGATATTACCGGCATAGTTATAACCAAGCTTGACGGTACGGCAAAGGGCGGTATAGCTATTACCATTGCGGATGAATTTGATATGCCGATTAAATTCATAGGCGTGGGAGAGGGTATGGACGATCTGAAGGAGTTTGATCCGGAGGAATTTGCAGGAGGAATTTTTGATGAGTAAACCTGTTGTTGCCGTAGTAGGCAGACCCAATGTGGGCAAATCAACATTTTTTAATAAAGTAATCGGCAGGAGAATCGCTATTGTAGAGGATACTCCGGGCGTTACAAGAGACAGAATTTATGCCGAAACAGAATGGAACGGCATTGAATTTGCAATTATAGACACAGGCGGCATAGAACCTGACAGCGAGGATATTATCCTTTCGCAGATGAGGGAGCAGGCAGAGATTGCAATGGATACCGCAGATGTAATACTGTTTCTGGTTGACGGCAGAGACGGCCTCACCTCAGCGGATCGAGAAGTTGCGAATATGCTGAGAAGAAGAGGCAGAGAGGTAATTCTTGTAGTAAACAAAATAGACAGCCACAGACTGCCCGATGATTTTTACGATTTTTATGAGCTGGGGCTTGGCGAGCCGATACCTATTTCGGCGGCGAATATGCTGAACTTCGGAGATCTGCTTGATGAAATCGTGGATGCTTTTCCAAAAGAACAGTATGAGGAGGAAGAGGACGTTATAAAAATAGCGGTAATAGGCAAGCCCAATGTGGGCAAATCCTCCCTCATAAACGAGCTTGTAGGTGAAAACAGAGTTATAGTATCCCCTATAGCCGGCACCACCAGAGATTCCATAGACACTCCGTTTGAAAAAGACGGAGACAGATATATACTGATAGATACTGCGGGAATCAGAAGAAAAAGCAAGGTTACCGAGGATATCGAAAGATATTCTGTAATCAGAGCCGTTGCGGCCATCGAGAGAAGCGATGTTGCCATTCTTATGATAGACGCAGCCGAGGGAATTACGGAGCAGGACAAAAAAATAGCGGGTGTTGCGCATGAGGCAGGCAAGGGAATAGTTGTCGTGGTAAACAAATGGGACCTTATTGCCAAGGAAACCAATACCATGAGAGATTTCAGGCGCAGGATAGAAGCGGAGTTTCCGTTTATGACCTATGCGCCGAGCGTATTCATATCGGTAAAGGATCATCAGAGAATAGACAATGTAATAAATATGGCTAAATATGTTGCCGAAACAAGAGCTATGAGAGTGCCTACAGGCCAGCTCAATGCGCTGCTTCAGGACGCTATGATGATGAAACAGCCGCCGTCGGACAAAGGCAAAAGGCTCAGAATTTACTATGTGACACAGGTGGGAATCAAACCGCCGCTGTTCTCATTCAAGATAAACTCAAGGCCGCTGATGCATTTCTCATATGCAAGGTATCTTGAAAACAAGATAAGAGAGGGCTTTGGCTTTGAGGGAACCTCTATAAAATTCGTATTCAGAGAAAAAGGAGAGAAGGAAGACTGATGACAGATAGTATACTTGGAATAATATTGATGGTTGTATCATATTTCATAGGCTGCATATCACCTGCAACAATAGTTGCAAAGGCAAACGGCATAGACATACGCAAAGAAGGCAGCGGCAATCCCGGAACTACAAACGTCCTGAGAACGCTGGGCAAAAAAGCTGCGGCTGTGACCCTGATTACTGATGTTCTCAAAGGCGCAGTCCCCGTTATAATCGGAGCCTTTGCAGGACCTGTGTTTGCCTTCGGCTGCGGCACTATGGCTATGATAGGTCATGTATGGCCGTTTCAGTTCAGATTCAAAGGCGGCAAGGGCGTTGCAACAGGCATCGGAGTTGTACTTGCCGTAAATCCGCTTCTTGGAGTCATGCTGCTTGTCATATTTGCGGTTGTGGTTGCAATAACCGGATATGTATCGCTTGGCTCATGTATAGCAGCCTTCATAATGCCGGCGCTGGCGCTTGTGCTGATGCCTGATTTTTTCTGGTTTGCAGTTATAATTGCGGCGATAATAATAATCAAGCACAGAGCCAATCTGGCACGAATCGTAAGAGGCGAGGAATCAAAGCTTCACCTTGGCAAACAGGAGGGCAGCTTATGAACAGAATAGGAGTAATAGGAGCAGGCAGCTGGGGTACAGCCCTTGCCGTAACACTCAGCGGCAAAGGACACAGCGTCAGAATATGGGATATAGACAGAACTCATATTGAGGAGCTTAAAGCAAACAGAGAAAACAGAAGATATCTGCCGGGAGTTAAATTCCCTGACAGCCTTGTACCTGCAGATACAGTAGAGGCGGCACTTGCCGGCGCGGACACGGTGCTGTTTTCGGCTCCTGCGCAGCATTTCAGGAGCGCTCTTGAATCAGCGGCTCCATATATAAATACGGATATGATAATAGTAAATGTTGCAAAAGGCATTGAGCAGAAAACACTGATGAGAATGTCTGAAATCGCAAAGGCAATGGGACAGTATGAAAAATACGCGGTGCTTTCCGGTCCTTCACACGCGGAGGAGGTCGGAAGAGCCATGCCTACGACGGTGGTTGCAGCTTCGGAGAACCACGATGTGGCAGTTGCAGTTCAGGATATGTTTTCAACTGATTTCCTCAGAGTATATACAGGTACAGATGTTACCGGCGTTGAGCTTGGCGGAGCCCTGAAGAATATTATTGCGCTGGGTGCGGGCATATCGGACGGACTTGGCTTTGGCGACAATGCCAAGGCTGCAATGATGACAAGAGGAATAGCAGAGATGAAGCGCCTCGGAGTCAGAATGGGAGCCGATGTCAATACCTTTGCAGGACTTACAGGCATAGGAGATCTGATTGTAACCTGCACAAGTATGCATTCCAGAAACAGACG
>CAVDMD010000092.1:0-9231 GCA_963609975.1 bacterium
AGGCAAAAAACAATCCTTAAGGCATTTGGTATGGATGCTGACATTGTAAAATATAAAGCGGAGGAAATAAGCCGCATTCTGAAGGAGACGAGGTAAAATGGGAAAGCAGACAAAAAGCAGCATCTCTGATACAATCGAACAGAAGATTGAAAAGGCTCAGGCTAAAGTGGCAAAAACAAAAGCCGCCTATGATATAGCAGTCAAGGATTTGCAAATACTTCTGGATAAGCGTGATGCGCAACGCAAGGATACTCTTTGGAAAGCAATCCTGCAAAGTGAAAAAACATATGATGAGATTTTGAGTTATATAAAGTCTGGTGATGGAGCTGCCGAAGATTAATAAAAATCCACGCTTTTGGGAATATGCACAAGGCGTGGACTTTTTTAGGTGTAAAATTAGCGGAAGTTAAGATACAAAACAGCACTATTTTCTGACATTTATCCCCCTATTTGTGCTCCGCATCGCAGTACACGCATCTGTATATCCTTTTTTCTGGATCCGCCAGTCTGAAGCTATGCACTATCTCCTGCTCTGTGCCGGTTATACATCTCGGGTTTCTGCAGAATATAACATTGTCCAGTTTCTCGGGAAGTGACAGATGCTGCTTGCTGACAAGCTCATTGTTTTTGACGATATTGACTGTTATATCAGGGTCTATATAGCCGATTATATCAAGGTTGATGTCTATCATTTCATCTATTTTAATCATATCCTTTGTGCCGTATTTCCTGCTTGGCACATTCTGCAGCACCGCAACGCTGCATGACATCTGATCCAGATTCAGCAGCCTGTATATCTCCATGCTTCTGCCTGCCGCTATATGGTCAAGCACTATTCCGTTTTTTACTCCGTCCACGTTCATTGGTTTTCTCCTTTCCTGATGCCCAGAAGCGCAAGTATGAGGGCCATCCTTATATATTTGCCGCAGCGCACCTGTCTGAAATATGCCGCTCTGGGATCGCTGTCAACCTCTGTTGCAATCTCGTTTACTCTCGGCAGCGGGTGAAGCACTGACAGGCTGTCCTTTGCAGCTTCGAGTTTTTTCATGTCCAGTATATATGTGTCCTTTAATCTGATATAGTCCTCTTCATTAAAGAAACGCTCTCTCTGCACTCTTGTCATATAGAGTATGTCAAGGGTTCCTATTACGTTTTCCATATCCTCTGTCTGCACATATTCTATACCTTTTCTGTCCAGCATATCGGTGATGTATCCGGGAACTCTGAGTTCCTCCGGCGCAATCAGCACAAATTTTATGCCGTCATATCTTGACATCGCCTCTATCAGGGAATGGACTGTCCTGCCGAATTTCAGATCTCCGCATATTCCTACGGTCATATCCGTAAGTCTGCCTTTTTCTCTCCATATCGTCAGCAGGTCTGTAAGTGTCTGTGTCGGGTGAAAATGCCCGCCGTCGCCGGCGTTTATAAGGGGAACTTCACAACTCATTGCCGCTGCAACCGGCGCTCCCTCTTTGGGGTGCCTCATTGCGATTATGTCGGCATAGCAGCTTACTGTTCTGACAGTGTCTCTGACACTCTCGCCCTTGGCTGCCGAAGATGACGCCGCCTCCGAAAACCCCAGCACGCTTCCTCCAAGCTCAAGCATTGCGGCTTCAAAAGAAAGTCTTGTTCTGGTGCTGGGCTCAAAAAACAGTGTCGCCAGTTTTCTGCCATGGCATATGTCCATATATTCCTTCGGGTTTTCAATTATATCCTCTGCCGTTTTTATCATTTCATTTATTTCATCAACCGAAAGGTCTGTTATGTTAATAAGGTTTCTCATGCCTGTCTTACCTCCATTTCTTCGGGTTTCTTCTGAAAGCCTCTATCATTTTTTTCTGCTCTGCCGTTATGTATTCCTTTGTCTGCGCCGCCTGCATCAGATTGTCAAGATCGCACAGACTGATGTTTTTTACTCCCGCATCTGACAGCCTGCGCGCAGCCTCTTCAAACTGATATGTGAAAATGCTCACTATCCCCAGCACCTCTGCCCCTGCCTGCCTCAGAGCCTCTACCGTATCAAGCACTGAGCCTCCTGTTGATATGAGATCCTCTATGACTACTGTTTTCTGACCCGGCAGCAGTCTGCCCTCTATGCGGTTGCCTCTGCCGTGATCTTTGGCCGCCCCTCTCACATAACCCATGGGAAGTCCCAGCATATGCGCCGCTATCGCCGCATGAGCAATTCCTGCTGTACTTGTTCCCATCAGTATTTCAGCATCGGGATATTCTGTTTTCACAGTGTCCGCTATCTCTGCTTCTATGATGTTTCGCGCCTTGGGCGCAGTCAGAATCAGCCGGTTGTCGCAGTATACCGGGCTTTTAATGCCGCTGGCCCATACAAACGGCTCATCAGGCCTTAAAAATACAGCCTCTGTTTCAAGGAGAAGCTCTGCTGTTTTCTGTTTACTCATTTTCATCACCTCCAAATTCTCTCATCGCCCTCATGTATGCTTTCTCGGGGTCTGCCGCCCCTGTTATGGATCGCCCCATCACTATGAAATCCGAACCGAGCTCTGCAGCCTGCGCAGGCGCTGCAACCCGCTTCTGATCACCTCTGCCCTCGCCTGCAAATCTTATTCCGGGAGTTACTGTCACAAAGCTCTCTCCGCAAAGCTTCTTCACTTCCGGCACCTCAAGGGGTGAGCATACCACTCCCGCAAGGCCTGCGTTTCTGGCATTCAGCGCATATTTTGCCACAACCTCCTCCATGGGGTAATCTATAAGGAGCTGGGTTTTCATGGCCTGCTCATCCGTACTTGTAAGCTGCGTGACCGCTATAACAAGAGGGGGATTGTCGCAGCCTGCAAGGCCTTTGACTGCAGCCTGCATCATTTCAGCAGTGCCTGCCGCATGGACATTGACTATATCCGCCTCAAGCGCGGCAAGTGATTTAACAGCCCTGCCTACCGTGTTTGGTATATCGTGAAGCTTCAGATCAAGAAACACCTTATGGCCTCTCGCTTTTATCTCCCTTACAATCTGCGGCCCCTCTCTGTAAAACAGCTCCATTCCTATCTTCACAAAAGGTTTTGTTTCTCTGAAGCTGTCAAGAAACTCAAGGGTTCTCTCCCTGCTGTCAAAATCCAGCGCAACAATCACTTCTCTTTTCATACTATTCCTGTTACCTCCTTCAGATTATCTATGCCAAGCTCCTTCATAAGCACCGGCAGTCTCTGTATTATTTCCGGATATATCCACGGGTTTCTCAAAGCCGCCGCGCCTATCTGCACAGCGTCCGCCCCTGCCATAATCATCTCGATTACATCCTCTGCCGAGGCTATGCCGCCCATCCCTATTACGGGTATGTCCACCGCTTTTCTTACCTGATTTACCATTCTGAGGGCTACCGGAAATACCGCAGGTCCCGAAAGCCCTCCTGTTATACCGGCAAGCACAGGTTTCCCTGTTTTTATATCTATTCTCATCGCCTGCATAGTATTTATAAGGCTTATGCCGTCTGCCCCCGCCTTCTCACAGGCTGAGGCTATTGAAGCTATGTCCGTAACATTGGGACTGAGCTTGATATATACAGGCTTATGCGTCACAGCCTTTACCGCCTCTGTAACAGCCGCAGCCTGAGTTCTGCTCTGCCCGAATGCCATGCCGCCGCCGCTTACATTGGGACAGCTTATATTAACCTCAATTATATCTGCCTGCGGACAGGCATCCATAATTTCCGCGCAGGCCGCATAGTCTTTTTCTGAAAACCCGCATATATTCGCTATAATCAGGCCGTCAAAAATCTCCGCAAGCTTCGGAAGCTTTTCTGTCACCACATCTGCCGCTCCCGGATTCTGAAGCCCCACGGAATTTATCATGCCGCCGAAGGCCTCTGCTATTCTGGGACTTTCGTTTCCCTCCCGTTTTTCTGGTGTTGTCCCTTTAACTGCAATTCCGCCGAGTATATTAAGATCAAACAGCTCCGCAAACTCTGCGCCGTAGCCGAAGGTGCCGCTTGCGGGTATCACAGGATTTTTAAGCTCAAGCGCTCCTAAGCTTACTCCGGTGTCTGCCATAATATCTCCTCCTTTCTGAACACAGGTCCGTCTTTGCAGATTCTTTTTTCCCCTAATCTTTTTTTACATACACACCCCATACATGCGCCAAAGCCACATCCCATTCTTTCTTCAAAGCCAAACTGTCCTCCTGCTGCTTTTTGCCATGCCGCCTCAAGCATCGGCAAAGGTCCGCAGGCGCAGACATAGTCTCCCTCGTCTATACAGTCTGTTACAAAGCCTTCTGTTTTGATTCTCAGGTCAACCCCCAGTTTTTCAAACCGCTCCCTGAAAAAAATCTCTTTTTCGTTTTTGAATCCCAGTATTACTCTCGGCGCTTTGCCTGCCGAAGCAAGCCTCTCTGCCAGAGCATATATCGGAGCTGCTCCGATACCGCCGCCTGCAAGCACCGCATTCTTTGGAATCAGCTCAGTATCATAGCCGTTCCCAAGCGGGCACATTGCCCTCAGGCTCTCTCCTTTTTTCATGTCCCTTAATATCTCTGTGCCTTTTCCTGCCACCCTGTAGACAATCGTAATTCCGCACCTGTCCCACGAGGCTATGGACAGCGGTCTTCGCAGGAATTTTGGTTCAATCAGAATATTTATGAACTGTCCCGCTCTTTTTATCTCCTGCGTATCTCCTGCAAGCCTCATTTCATAAATGCTCTCTGCAATCTGCCGGTTTTTTTCAATCTGCCAAAGCTCATCTCTCATAAACAATATCACCTCCGCATATGGTTGCCGCCACCTGTCCCTTTACCTTCATGCCGTCAAAAGGGCAGCTTCTGCCTTTGCTTCTGAATTTATCACTGTCTGTCACCCATTCGGTATTCCTGTCTATCACCACTATATCCGCAGGGCCTCCCTCTGCAATCTGCCCGCCGTCAAGGTTGAATCTTGAGGCAGGGTTTGTGCTCATAAGCTGCACCAGTTTTTCAAAAGGAATTTTCCCTGTTTCACAAAGCAGCGTGTTCATCACCGCAAATGATGTTTCAAGACCTACAACGCCGTTAAGACTGCTCTCAAAGCCTCCTGATTTTTCCCCTGCGCTGTGAGGCGCGTGATCTGTCGCTATCATATCTATGGTACCGTCTCTTATCGCCTCTATGATTGCCTGCCTGTCACTGCTGCTTCTTATGGGCGGATTCATTTTGAATCTGCCGTCATCTGCAATGTCATCTTCACAAAAGGCTGTATAGTGAGGCGCTGTTTCGCAGGTGACATTTATGCCTCTTGATTTTGCAGCTCTGACAGCCTCTATGGTTCTGGCCGATGACACATGGCATATATGAAGCGCTGCGCCTGTTTCCTCTGCAAGCTGTATATCTCTTGCAGCCTGCACCCATTCGCTTCTGGCATCATATGCGGGGTATCTCTCATCCTCGCAGTGAGCGGTTATGATCATGCCAAGAGAAGCCGCTTTAATCATAGCCTGCCGCATAAGCGCTTCGTCCTGCACACCTTTGCCGTCATCAGAAAAAGAGGCAACTCTCCCGGCTATTTCATCCATAGCCGAAAGACTGCCTCTCCCGCTCTGCTCTTTTGTAATTGTACCGTATGGAATAACTTTTACTGCCGCATCTCTTCTGATTATCTGCTCCATCACTTCAAGAGAGGACAGGTCAGAGGGTGCAGGCACCACATTCGGCATCGCCAGCACTGTCGTATAGCCTCCCGCCGCTGCGGCCTCTGTTTCTGTTCTGATCTCCCCTTTGTATGAAAAACCCGGTTCTCTGAGATGTACGTGCACATCTATGAGCCCCGGGCAAACAAAAAAGCTATCACAGGAGATAACTTTGTCAACAGAAATATTATCGATATTATCGGAAATGCAGGCAACTCTGCCTCTGTCAGTCAGAACATCCGCAGCAGTAAACCTGCCTCCTCTGTATACATTACCGCCTCTTAAAAGTATCTTCATCTCTGCTCCTTAAACTTATTTTTGCTCAAATCTTCGATATCATACCATACTGTCCGTACATTTGTCAACAATAATTTTGAATTTATTTTTTTGTTAATTTTAACAATTTACATATGTACTATCAAAATCATTGATGCTATAATATACACAAATATTTCAAATCAGGAGGTAATTATTATGAAATGGACATGTTCAGTATGCGGTTATGTATACGAAGGACCTGAACCACCGGCACAGTGCCCACAGTGCAAAGTAGGCGCAGATAAGTTCGTACCTGTTACAGATGGTAAAACAGAATGGGCTGATCAGCACGTTGTAGGCGTTGCCGCAGGCGTTGACCCTGAAATAATCGAGGGATTGAGAGCAAACTTTACAGGTGAATGTTCAGAGGTAGGTATGTATCTTGCAATGGCAAGAGTTGCACACAGAGAAGGATACCCTGAAATCGGTCTGTACTGGGAAAAAGCTGCATGGGAAGAAGCAGAACACGCTGCTAAATTCGCAGAACTTCTGGGCGAGGTTGTAACCGACTCAACTAAGAAGAATCTTGAAATGAGAGTTGATGCCGAAGCAGGTGCCTGCGCAGGCAAGAAAGCATTGGCTAAGCTCGCAAAGGAGCAGAATCTTGACGCTATTCACGATACAGTGCATGAGATGGCAAAGGACGAAGCAAGACACGGCGCTGCATTTGAGGGATTGCTTAACAGATACTTCAAATAGGGAATGTAACAGATTTAGGGGCTTGTCTCATTGATTCGCCCCTTTTTTAGTTCAGGTGAGAACAGATTTCCTGTGTTTTTAGCCGTACTTTTCTTGTACCTTTCCCATATTGTCACTCTGAAAAATCGTAAAACTGTACTTCTGTAAATGGTACTTTTTAAATTCTTTTATTATGTGCCTTTATTTTTACGCCTTCAACCCCTTTTTTAATACCTCAAAACCGCCCGTGTTTGTTTCCGCATCTTCAGTAAGATTTTTCTTTAATGCCGCAATAGTATCTCGGTTCTTTTTCAAAAGTTCTAATTGTCTGTACGCTTTTTCTCTTAATATTTTTAACCTTTCAATTTTGGGCACATCCTGTCTTATCAAGTCTGCATTTGTATCTTCCAGATTGATAAGCACAACCAATTCTTCCGCTGAAGCAAAATCTCTGATATTAGGAGTTTTACCTTTTATTCTTTTTTCACTTCTCCATTGTGCTGCTGTTTTTCCAAACAAAGCCATATTTAGAATATCTGCTTCTGAAGCATAAGTATATGCCATCTCCTGCGGTGATAATGTAGGAGTTATCAAAAATTCTTTTACCGCATCTGTGTGTATACGATAGTTTATTTTTGAAAGTTCTCTCTTTACATCCCACCCAATCGCTAACCGATCTGCTTCATCTTTCTTTAATCGCTGATAATCTTTGATGATATAAAGCTTAAATTCCGGCGAAATCCATGAAGCAAACTCAAACGCTATATCCGTATGTGCATAAGTGCCGCCATATCGTCCTGATTTTGATACGATACCGATTGCATCCGTTGCTTTGATCCACTGCTGCGGTGTCAACGCAAAAGCATTATCCGGATTTTTATATTCTTCGTATTCTTCATACTTTTTCTTCACCACTCTCATGTTATTTTTCAAATATACTCTATACTTTTGCTACGAGTATATTACACACCATCTCCTAAATAGAGCCGCAGGTGAACTGATCGGCAACAAGTTGCCATGCTTCCTGCTTCAACCACCACAGGGGCTGTTGCATTAGGTTAAAATCTAATGCAACAGCCCCTGTACAGTATTAAGATAATTGCACCTGCAAACTTATAGAACGCTTAGAATAAAGCCTTTTTATATTTTGCTATCAAATTGGGAAATCAAGAATCTAAAACTCAGTATTTATGCAGGTTTACGCTACTTTTGGTATTACTCAAACTCGTTGCCTGTAAATCAATCTTAAACGCATTTGTTTATGAGATTTAGCAGAGAGTATCTACATTATTTGAATTATCGGTAAAACATACGCTATCCGATTTTTTGTTGCCATTTTGTTGCCAAAATATCTATCATTAAAGTACAACTGTGGACAAGTCCGAATTATGTTTCGTATCTATGCTTGATTTCATCAATAATGCTTGCTGCATAAAGAGTTGTTTTTGTTGTTTTGGCTTTTTTAGGATTAAGTCTTCTTGTATATGCATAAGTATTGTTTTCTTTTAATGAAGACATTATTCCATTGAACTTTTTACCCTGCTTAAAGTTTGGAATATCAGCTCTGCATTTTTTGCGTATATCACTGTATGTAAATGGATAGAGTTTAACTATTTCATCATCTGAAAGATTTATTTTTTGTGCATTAGGATCATCTGATAATTGAACTTTATTAATTTTTGCAAAATTTGCATCTGCGGCATCTTGTGAAGTAATCGCAATAAGCAAATCGCTATTTTTCATTCGTTTAACATTTTCTAAATATATATCAAATCCAACAACAATAGTATCCTCAATGCCTTCATCATTCAAATCAGTAATAACTTTAACCATTGAAGATATAAACTCTTTTGATTCTTTAGAAGAAATGTAATTAGCTGCTCTTTTGGTCAGAAAATCTTCTGGTTTGAACGGTAATTTGAATCCTAATGGCAAAATAAACAAACCTTCATCGGCCATTATATCCTTTGAAAAGTACTTTTTAAGAAAATCCACATAGTTTAGTGCCGCCTTAGCTGTCAGCATAAAAATATATGGTTCTAATTGTTCATTGTAATAATGCACAATATTATTCCTATACTCTTCAATAAGACATAAATTTTCTTTTATTGCTATAAAAGCTTTCGGCTCCTGCTTGTTAATATACTCGTCTGTATAATCAATTGCTTTATCAATGGAAATTGTATGACCGTCTTTTTTGTATATAGACTTGCTCTTAATGTACTTTTTCACAAAGCATTTTAAAATTAATTCCCAAGCATTCATAATCAATAATGTTACTGTTTCGTAACGATACGAAAAATTGGGCTTATTATGTATTTCAATTGCTGCAAAATATGCTGAAATTGAATTTTTAAGTAAATTATTTTGAACCATTTTTCTTTTGGGCATATCTATCGCCTGCCATATACTTATTGTGTGTAGACTTTTTGTATTCATTTACATTATACTATAAATTTAGGAGGATTGCAACTATGGATATTATAAAAGTATTTGGTGATAACCTAAAAAAATATCGTACGGCCATGGGAATATCTCAAGAAGCATTCGCCGAAAAGTGCGGTATGCACCGTACTTATATTAGTGCTATCGAGTGTTACCGCCGCAG
>CAVDMD010000093.1:0-7807 GCA_963609975.1 bacterium
TTTTGCACAATCTGTTTGACATTTGCCTCAGATTGTGTATACTGTAGTAGTATGCGGCAGGCTAATAGCCATATGGGTTATAGCTGAGCCTTAAAACTTAATAACATTTGCAATTTATTCCGAAAAATCCGGATCTTTATGTATGCGTGGGTATCAGAACAGAAGAAACAGTTGAATCTGCAGAGCATAAATTCCGGGTGTGATGCCGGTATTGTTTTGGCATCTTCGGAATTTTTTTAATGATTTTAATGAAAGGAAATTTATGAAACCTACAGATATATTAAACAGCGTGACCGAAGCTGCGCAGATCAAGGCAGCAGGCTCGTTTGCAAAGCTTTTCATACTGGGAATACTTGCAGGCGCATTTATAGCCTTTGGTGCAGAAGGGTCAGCCATGGCGACATTCAGCCTGCTGGCTTCACCTGAAACCTACGGACTTGGCAGAGCACTGTCAGGCGTGATTTTTGCGACAGGTCTCATAATGGTGGTACTTGCGGGCGCTGAGCTTTTTACAGGCAACACACTTATGCTTTGCGGCGTGCTTGAAAAAAAGATTAAGATTTCGGCCATGTTCAGAAACTGGGTTACAGTATATGCCGGCAACCTTGCGGGCGCACTGCTTATCGCATGGCTTATGAGCCGTACGGGACTGTTTTCGGCAGGCGAGAATATGCTCGGCGCAATGACGGTAAAAACAGGGGCGTGCAAAACATCTCTTGACTTTGGCAGCGCGTTTATACTCGGCATACTGTGCAACTGGCTTGTGTGCCTTGCGGTATGGATATCATCGGGAGCAGACAGCACAGCAGGCAAAATTCTGGGGATTGTTTTCCCGATAGGGCTTTTTGTCACATCAGGCTTTGAGCACAGCATTGCCAATATGTATTATATTCCGGCCGCAATATTTGCAAAGGCGGATTTTTCCGAGGCGGCACTTGATGCGGGGCTTGGCCTGCAGGCTCTGAACTCACTTGACTGGCATGGATTTTTTGTTACAAATCTGATACCCGTGACCCTTGGCAATATTGCGGGAGGCTGCATTTTTGTGGCGATTGCATACTGGATATGTTATAGGAGGGCATAAGCCTTTTTATATATATAATTTATTTCATTTATCAAAGAAAAGGAGAACAGATTATGAGCGATAGGCAGCTTACAGCAAGAGGCATGATTATCGGCGGAGCAGGCTCTGTAATTATTACAATGAGCTCTATGTTCATAGCACTGAAATTAAGCTCATTGCCTTGGCCGATTATGTTCGTGGCACTGGTTTCAATGTTCGCATTAAAAGCGTGCGGCAATACCAATCTGAATGAAATCAATGTGACACACACAGCCATGTCAGCAGGTGGCATGGTGGCGGGAGGACTGGCGTTTACTGTTCCGGGAATCTGGATGCTGGATCCCGAGGCACAAGTAAATCCGGTTATATTAGTTATAATTACATTTGCAGGTGTGACCTTAGGCCTTATATTCACAGCACTGATCAGAAAATACTTTGTTGTGGACAGGGACTCTGAAATCACCTATCCTATGGGGGTTGCGGCTGCGCAGACCCTGCAGGTGGGAGACAAGGGAGGCAAAAAAGCAGGCATACTGTTTATCAGCATGGGGGCTGCTGCAGTATTTACTTTTATCAGAGACTGGCTTGGCAAAATACCTGCTGTTTTATGGAATAACAAAATGATGAGCTTTGGCTCGCTTGGGGGCATATGGCTTTCGCCGATGCTTGTGGCAGTAGGCTATATCATAGGGCCTGTTGCAATAGGCGTATGGTTTCTGGGAGCCGTAATAGGGGATTTCGGAATACTTATAGCAGGACAGAGTTTTGGTTTGTTTGATGCGGCGCTTGCGTCAAATATCAAATCATCACTTGGAATAGGGCTTATGGTAGGTACAGGAATAGGCATTATAGTCAAAGGCATACTTCCAAAGGCAAAGGAAATATTCGGAGCGCTGTTTGACAGAAACAATCTGGGCGACAGTGTCATTTCAATGAGATGGGCACCGATAGCCGCTGCTGTAATTGTGGCGCTTCTTGCAACGGTATGTCATCTTGGTATAATACCGTCACTTATTGTAATACTCGGCGCATGGCTTACAACCTCCATGTCTGCCCAGTGCGTGGGACAGTCGGGTATAAATCCGATGGAGATATTCGGTATAATAATACTGCTTGCGGCAAAAGCGGTTTCCTCAATAGGACAGACAGAGGCGTTTTATGTTGCTGCGGTAATCGCAGTTGCCTGCGGTCTTGTGGGAGATGTAATGAACGATTTCAAATCGGGATACATACTCAAAACAGACCCAAAAAAACAGTGGATTGCCGAATGTATAGGCGGATATATAGGTGCGATAGTGTCTGTTATAGTTCTGCTGGTAATTCTCAAGGCATACGGCGCGGAAGCCTTTGGCGGAGAGATGTTTCCTGCGGCGCAGGCAGGAGCTGTTGCAGCTATGGTAGGCGGAATTTCCAACGTGCCGGCATTTGTGACAGGGCTTGTTCTTGCAGTGATTCTGTACTGCTTCAACCTGCCTGTAATGACGCTGGGACTTGGCGTGTATCTGCCGTTTTATCTGTCGGCAACGGCGTTTGTCGGCGGTCTTATCAGATTTATAACCGACAAAGCGGTTCCTTCATTTGAGGAAAAGGGGACAGGCTCGATAATTGCGGCAGGTCTTCTTGGCGGAGAAGCTATTGTAGGCGTTATAATCGCCCTTATAATTGCCGTGCAGATAATGGCATAGGAGGACTGAATATGAGAGAAATCAGCATATCGGACATAAAAGATTTCAGAATAGGCAATGCTCAGGACATACAAAAAGGCACAGGCTGCACCGTTATAATATGTGAAAAAGGAGCGGCGGCAGGCGTTGATGTCAGAGGCGGAGGCCCCGCAACAAGAGAAACAGATCTTTTAAGACCCGAAAACATGGTGCAGGCAATAAACGCAGTCACCATAAGCGGCGGAAGCGCTTTCGGACTTGAGGCTGCAGACGGGGTAATGCAGTATCTGAGAGAAAAAAACATAGGCTTTGAAACAGGCTTCGGCGTGGTCCCTATAGTCTGCGGAGCAGCGCTGTTTGACCTTGTATCGGGAGACAGAGACGCATATCCGGACAAACAGATGGGATATGCAGCCTGCAAAGCCGCAGGAAGCGGTACTCTGAAGCAGGGCAACTTCGGAGCAGGCACAGGCGCTACTGTAGGTAAACTGATGGGGACAGAGAGGCTTACCAAAAGCGGCCTCGGCGCATATGCAGTGACAGCTGACGGGCTTCAGATAGGGGCTGTTGTTGCAGTCAATGCACTCGGAGATGTATTTGATACAGACACAGGCATACAGCTTGCGGGACTTCTCAGTGAGGACAAAACCCGTCTTGTTTCTACGGAGCAGGCGATGTTTGACAAAATCAATACAGGCAGAGATGTGTTCAGCGGTAATACAACCATAGGCTGTGTTGTAACCAATGCGGATATAAACAAGTCACAGTGCTGCAAAATAGCATCAATAACCCACGACGGATTTGCGAGAGCAATCAGACCCGTTCATTCGTCTGCAGACGGCGACAGTATATTTGTAATGGCATCAGGCAGAGTTCATGCTGATTTTGATACCATAGGAGCATTATCTGCGTATGTAATGAGCAGAGCAATCAGAAACGCGGTGATGAATGCGGCAGCAGCCTACGGATATAAATGCGCAGGGGATTTTGAAAAATGATAGACAGGGCAGGAATATATGAGCTCCTCAAATCAGAGAATATACCATACCGCAATTACAATCATATACCTGTTTATACGGTTGAGGAGGCAAACAGCATAGATATACCGGGCAAAGACAAATGCCTCAAAAACCTTTTTCTCAAGGACAAAAAAGGGAAATTCTATCTTGTATCCCTTAACGGCGGCAAGAGCATAGACCTCAAAAAGCTCAGAGCATTCCTCGGAAGCACTCATCTGCATTTTGCGGGAGAGGACGATCTGTATGAAGCTACCGGATTAAGAAAAGGCCATGTGACTCCCTTTGGCATATTAAACAGCAGAGGGTATGATGTTACAGCCGTGTTTGATACGGCGCTTGAAAATAATCTGATAGGAGTTCATCCTATGCAAAACGATGCGACTTTATTTATGAGATTTGAGGATATGAAACGCCTGATTGAAAACAACGGGTTCAGGGTAGTAATGTATGAGGTGTAGAATTAACGGCAGTGTGCAGTAAATGTATGCTGCTGTTTTATTGAATTAATAAAAAACGCGATATAATGAAAATGTCCGAATAATTGCAGATGTATTATTCCGTTATTTTGGCAATTATTATTCCGATATTATTGATGTTATTCCGTTAAAGTGGTATTCTATATCTTAGATTGGAGGGATAATCTATGTTTATGACAGCAAAACAGGCTTCTGAAAAATGGGGTATTTCTGATAGAAGAATCAGAGTTCTTTGTTCTGAGGGAAAAATTCCAGGTGCGTACCAGGAAGGACGTGGATGGAAAATCCCTGTGGATTCAAAGAAACCCGCTGATGGCCGTTATAAGTCAAAGGAAAGCCTTTTGGCGCAAATTGACCGCAAGAAGGCAGAATTGGACAGCAGAAGGCCTTTAACTGCGGGTGAGGCTGCAAGGCTCAACGAAGAATTTATCGTAGAGTACACATACAATTCCAATGCCATCGAAGGAAATACACTTACACTGCGAGAAACGGATTTAGTTCTTCGTGGCCTTACGATTGACCGGAAACCGCTGAAAGACCATATGGAGGCAGTCGGCCATAAAGAAGCATTTGATTTTGTGAGTGAGCTGGTAAAAGATAATGTTCCGATTAGTGAGAGTATCATCAAACAGATTCACTATCTTGTTCTTGCGGATAAGAAAGAAGACCGTGGCGTTTATCGCAGAGTTCCGGTTCGTATTATGGGCGCACAGCACGAACCCGTGCAACCGTATCTTATAAAGCAGAAGATGGAACAGTTGCTATATGATTTTGCTGCAGGTGCAGAGCATATTGTAACAAAACTGGCTTGTTTTCACATTGAGTTTGAGAGCATCCATCCTTTCATTGATGGTAATGGCAGAACCGGAAGACTGCTTGTGAATCTTGAGTTGATGAAAGCCGGATTCCCACCTATCGATATTAAGTTTGCAGATAGAATTGCCTATTATAATGCATTTGATGAATATCATGCAAAGCACAATCTTTCGGCAATGGAAAATCTGTTTGCAGGATATATCAATGCCAGACTGGATATGTATTTAGATATGCTGCAGGATTAACCAATCTGCTTCTGAACAAGCCTGCAAATAAAAAATCAAGTCTAAATTACAAGCTACTTTTTGCATCAAGCAAAAATAACTTCCTGTGACGGCAAAAATATAGCGCATAATTGAAACGATATTGATATTCTTGCCGATGATGTGATTGAAACCGCAAATCACTTCCGCTGTATTGATATGATTATTGACAATGCCAAGTTAACTTTGACAGAGAAGTTTATCAAAGAACTTCATCTGATCTTGAAGAGCGGAACCAGTGCTTCCGGAAAAGATTGGTCTGCTGTCGGTGATTACAAGAAACTGCCGAATGAGGGTCGTATTTTTTACTTCGTATTTTTTCCGTATTTTTTCATTCAATCTTTTTTGCGGAAATATTGACTTTGAGGGCAATATGCGATATAATTTCAACGTACTGCGGGAGCTTCTCGCAGTTTTAAATTGGAAAAACCGATTTAATTCAAACTAATTCTTGACTTTGACAGGATAAGAATATATACTTATATGGCGACTTTATGATAAAAATTTGAAAGAGCTTGTAATACAGCTCTGATTTTCAGTTAACGGAGGACAGAAACAATGAGAGTTAAAGTTACATTAGCATGTAGTGAATGCAAGCAGAGAAACTACAATACTATCAAAAACAAAAAGAACGATCCTGATCGTATTGAGATGAACAAGTATTGCCCTTTCTGCAAAAAACACACTATGCACAAGGAGACTAAATAGTTAGAGGTATTGGAAATGGCAAAAGAAAACGCTAAGAACATAGGCAGGGAAACTAAAAAAAGAAACCTTGCGGCACAGCAGCCCAAAAAAAAGAAAACTTCCGCAAAGGAATATTTCAAGGGCATCAGAATCGAAATGAAAAAAGTAGTATGGCCTACAAAGAAGGAACTCGGCTCTTATACTGCTGTTGTTATACTTACTTGTGCTTTCTTTGCGCTGGCATTCTGGGCTATAGATTCAGGATTCCTTGCATTACTAAAAGCAGTTTTGAATATTGAACTTTAGTAATCAGAGAGCGGAGGTACAGGTAGACAATGTCTGATTTAGATAGAAATTTAGCGTCTCCTCTTGAAGGCGAGGGTCTCAGAGGCGATGGAGTGGCTAAATGGTATGTTGTTCATACCTATTCCGGTCACGAAAATAAAGTGAAAATGAATATTGAAAAGATCGTCGAGAACAGGGGAATGCAGGATCTTATTCTTGATATTGTTGTACCAACCGAAGACAGAGTAGAGATAAAAAACGGACAACGCAAAATTAAAACGAGAAAAATGTTCCCCGGCTATGTTATCGTAAAGATGATAGTTACAAATGAATCGTGGTACCTTGTCAGAAACACACAGGGTGTTACAGGCTTCGTGGGTCATGGTTCAGAGCCTATTCCGCTGTCCAATGAGGAAGTTGCAAGAATGGGCATCGAAAAAGTATTCATTGATCTGGATGTGGAGGTTGGTGACAGCATCAGAGTTATCAGCGGGCCGTTTGAGGGCTTTATGGGTGTGGTTGAAGAAATCATACCTGACAAGCAGATCCTCAGGGCAAGAATATCCATGTTCGGAAGAGATACACCTGTTGAACTGGAATTCGGACAGGTCAGCAAACTTTAGTTAACGGCATAATTTAATATACCAGTCCCTGCATTTTGAGCAGGAGAAAGGAGAACAGACATGGCAAAAAAGATTGACGGCTATATCAAATTGCAGATTCCTGCAGGCGGAGCAAATCCTGCACCTCCGGTAGGTCCGGCTTTAGGTCAGAAGGGTGTTAACATTATGGACTTCTGTAAGCAGTTCAATGCCAAGACTCAGGATCAGCCTGGAATGATCATTCCGGTAGTTATCACAGTATACGCTGACAGATCATTCTCATTTATCTGCAAAACACCGCCGGCAGCCGTACTTATCAAAAAAGCGGCAGGTCTTGACAAGGCTTCGGGAGAACCTAACAAGAACAAGGTCGGCAAAATCACTTTAGCACAGGCACAGGAAATCGCCCAGACAAAGATGCCTGACCTGAATGCGGCAAATCTTGATTCAGCAACAGAAATGATCAAGGGTACTGCAAGAAGCATGGGCATATTAGTAGAAGAATAATTTAAGGTGGGAGATCTCAGGATCGTTAGCACCACAAGGAGGTAACAAATGCCTAAAAGAGGTAAAAAGTATCAGGAAGCAAGAAAGCTTTATGACAGACAGGAATTATATGATGCTGATGCAGCATTGGATCTTGTCGCCAAGGCAGCGCCTGCAAAGTTTGATGAAACCGTAGAAGTTCATATCAGACTCGGCGTTGACGGAAGACACGCAGACCAGCAGGTTAGAGGTGCAATCGTACTTCCTAACGGAACTGGTAAAACAAAAAAGGTTTTAGTATTTGCCAAGGGACCTAAGGCTCAGGAAGCTGAAGAAGCCGGAGCTGAATTTGTCGGAGCTGAAGAAATGGCAGAAAAAATCAAAAACGAAAACTGGTTCGATTTTGATGTTATCATCGCCACTCCGGACATGATGGGTGTTGTCGG
>CAVDMD010000093.1:8045-9231 GCA_963609975.1 bacterium
AAGGGTCAGTATTTAAGAAGTGTTACAGTAGCAAGCACTATGGGCCCCGGAGTTAAAGTAAATCCTCAGAAGATTACTTTAGGCTAAAGGTCTTAAATAAGGAAACTAAACCGTAGACAGCGGGGGCTAAGGCTTAATCAACCCGCCGAGGTACAATATATAAATATTGGCCTTGCATACTGCGCAGGGCTTTTTATATTCGTACCACCAAATTTCCGTGGAAGGAGGAAAATTTTAATGTCAGTAGAAGCTAAACAGGCAAAACAGGTAATAATTGACGAGATTAAAGCTAAATTAGACAAGGCTCAGTCAGCTGTAGTTATAGACTATATCGGAACGACAGTTGAAGAAGCCAACGCTATGAGAAAAAAGCTTCGTGAGGCAGATGTTGATTATACAGTTTACAAGAATACTCTTATGAAGAGAGCTATTGCAGGCACTGTATATGAACCGCTTGCTGAAGTTCTTGAAGGACCGAGCGCAATAGCAATCAGCTATGATGACGCTACTGCTCCTGCAAGAGTATTAAACGATGCTATCAAGGAATACAAAAAGATGGAATTCAAGGGTGGCGTAGTAGAAGGTGAATACTTCGACAAGGATGCAATACAGACTATTGCCAATATTCCGTCAAGAGATGTTCTCATTGCTAAATTCATGGGCAGCATTCAGTCACCTGTATCAAAGGTTGTTCGTACATTCCAGGCAATCGCAGATGCAAAAGCTGAATAGTCAAAAAGAAACTTCAAATTATATAAATTAAAAGGAGATTATAAAATGGATAAGAATCAGATAATCGAAGCTATAAAAGCTATGTCAGTATTAGAATTAAATGAATTAGTTAAAGCTTGTGAAGAAGAATTCGGCGTATCAGCAGCAGCTCCTGTAGCAGTTGTAGGCGGTGCAGCAGGCGGTGCAGCAGAAGAAGAACAGAGCGAATTCACAGTAGTATTAAACGCAGCAGGCGGCGAAAAGATCAAGGTTATCAAGGCTGTAAGAGAAATCACAGGCTTAGGCTTAAAGGAAGCTAAGGAATTAGTAGACGGAGCTCCTTCAAACATCAAGGAAGGCATCGAAAAGGCAGAGGCAGAAGCAATCAAGGCTCAGTTAGAAGAAGTTGGAGCAGAAGTAGTATTAAAGTAATTGAATACGAAACCTTACGGGGCGGTTTTTACCGCCTCTTTTG
>CAVDMD010000094.1:0-9219 GCA_963609975.1 bacterium
CCGCTTTAATAGAAGCAGCCTGATTAATGTGGTTTTTCTCTCTGTTTCTTAAAAACAGTTTTTTCCCCTGCTCTCGTATCTGTTTTTTCCCTATAGCAGTTGTTTTTAACATTCCCTCTTTCATATTCTTCTCAGCATAAGAGGAAGGTGACGTGCCTTCCTCCTGCTTTTTTGCTTTGTTCATTTTGATTATATTTTCTTTTGTTTTAATTGCTGCATATTTCTTTTTTCTTTTAATCATATTCTTTTCCAAGTACTTCACCTTCTCCCGGTTTTGTCGTCATCAGGCTATACAGCCTTGTATCTCTTGGGAATCTGTTTTCAAAAGGAACGAGGCTGCTTCCTACTTTAAGCAGTCCGCTTCCCGCATCAACATCAGTTATATATGAAAGCTGTGTTTCTGATATATTAAGCAGCTTTGCAAGCTCATCTCTATTGGTTGCTGCCTGATTAAGCATTACTACAAACTCCGAATTTGACAGCATTGTTCTTGCTATATGTGACTGGAGCAGGTCCTCAACATCCTGTGTTATGCCGGTGCAGAATGCCCCATACTTACGAACACGCTTCCATAACTTAAACAGAAACTGTGCAGAATACTCGTGCATAAACAGCAGATATATCTCATCTATAAAAATAAAGGTCTGTCTTCCCTTTCGTCTGTTAGAAGTAATTCTGTTTATTATACTGTCAAGTATTACAAGCATTCCTACAGGCCGCAGCTGCTCTCCCAGTTCAAGAATGTCATAACATATAAGGCGGTTTTCTGTATCTACGTTGGTTTGCTTTGCAAATGTGTTAAGGCTTCCTTTAGTAAACAGTTCAAGCTCAAGGGCCAGCGATTTAGCTTCCTCCTCAGGCTGTTTAAGAAGTTCATCACGGAAATCCTGAAGAGTGGGCGGTACTCCCTGATAATTACCCTGCTGATAATACCTGTATACACTTTCTGTACATCGGTCTATTATTGACTGCTGTCCTTTTGTGAATTTATGGCCGGCTATAATCTGTTCACACAGGGACTGTAGAAATTGAGATTTCTCAATAATAGGATTTATTTCCCCATAGTCTTTGGTAAGGTCCATAGCATTTATATGATTTTCACTCACAGCAGATATCTCTATAACCTCTCCTCCCATCGCCTTTATGAGAGGAGCATATTCTCTTTCCGGATCAATAACAACTATATCTGCATCGGTAGAAAGCATATAGTTTGTGATTTCGCATTTGGCGGCGAATGATTTTCCGCTGCCTGATACCCCAAGTATAAAGGAGTTACCATTGAGAAGCTGCCTTCTGTCCGCAAGTATCATATTTTTGCTTATAACATTGTTTCCGTAGTATATACCTTTTTGATGATTAATTTCCTGAACACGGAAAGGCATAAATACTGCAAGAGACTCCGTTGTAAGTGTTCTGTATATATCTATCTTTGCATTTCCTGCGGGCAGTACTGTGTTCAAACCATCAAGCTGCTGCCACTTCATAATAGCAATCTGACACAGCCTTTCTCTCCCCATTGCAATTACCGCCTTAGTATCCTGATTCAATTTTTCTATTGAATCTGCTGTATGTACAAGCGTCATTACCGACAGCATCATTCTCTGGTCGCGATTTGACAGGTCATCAAGAAATTCTCTTAATTCTGTTCTCTGAAGCTCAAGTTCGTAAGGAACCTCTGCCGAAAAGTTATTATTGGTATTTTGTTTCCTCTGCCAGTTTGCAATATTTGTTTCTGCGCCGAGCAGTCTGCTTTCTATTTCCTTTACGGCCTCCCCTGTAGATACAGGGATCACGTCTACGGAAAGCATCATATCCCTGCACCTGTTTGTCAGTTCTGTTACAAAGTCATCTTTAATAAAATTGGCATATTCTTTCAGAAACAGCACTCTTGCATAGCGTTCTCCCATTTTAATATAATCTTTCTCAATCTCCATATAGTCCGGACAGATATAGTCTTTGAAGCTGTGCCCTCTTTTTCGATTTTCACTTATATCAAAACAGAAAACATTTTCTTCTCCCGCTCTGTAAAAATCATAAAAAATCCTGAGTCTTTCCACCGCATTAAGTTCACTGCTCTTTGAGCCAAGTTTGTTAATCTGAATGGCGAGTTCTGCACCAAAACGATTAAAATATATTCTGGCATCTTCTATACTTTTTTCTGTGATTGTAACAGTTATATACTTTTCCTGAATTATGGAGCTGCCCCCTGCGGCCTTGTCCGCAAGCATTCTGTTGTATTCTTTTCTGTATATATCAAGACCGTCTTCTTTTTCATCAATCAGTATTCTGCTTTCAAAGTCATTTTCATTCAGTCTGCGGTTATTAATTGTAATTTTAGTTGTTGCATTACTGTCCAGCGAATTAAGCAATGCACTGTACCTTGCAAATATAGTCTCCTTATCTTCCTCAGATGCAACCTGATAATTGATATCCTCAAATCTGTAGGTTCTGCTGTACCTGTTGTTTCCCACGTCAAAGATACCGTCATCATAAATAACCTTTACCGGTATAGCTTCCTGCACACTTTTCGGCAGCTTAATGTTTTCTATTTCTATTCTTTTTCTCAGCATTTATCTCTCCCTTATCTTTATTAACACAAAGCTCTTTATATAAATTCTGCGGTTTATATGTAAGTCTGCTCGGCGTAAGCAGCTTTGACTTTATTACTGCCCATAAAAGCTTTTCTGCCGGCATTCTGTTATATCTGACAAACCCAAGCAATGCACACGGAAGCATTCCCAATATGCACGCCCACGTTATTGCTTCTGTTCCGATGCTGCTTCTCAATAAAAAGTAGATGCCTACCGAAACTAAAACCCCGACTAATGAAAAGAGGAACTGCCTAAGTGACAGCCCCCAGAACATTCCCTCTTTGTAATCTCTTATTTCTTTGTTTATTTTAATCTCCATTACAGACCCATCATCTCCTTTACTATTCTGTCTGCCATTTTTACTGTTCCTACAAGTATAAGCATATTAAAAATAAGTTCTCCTATGTAACTCCATACCATTGTTACTACTGCCGCATCAGGGTCAACTGCCGGTGGAGATGCAGCAAACAAGGAAAATATGATACACGCGAGTATTATAATTGCTCCCTCCATACATACCGCTGCATATGACTTCATAAACGATATACCTATATGCTGTGTAGGCTCTCCCGCAAAAGCGGCGAGAGGTATGGGTGCAATTGCCGTATACATATACAGCTTAAAAAATCTTCCGTATACAGTCATTATAATAATAAACGACAGCACGGTAATAAAAAGGCTGCCTATGATAGTTACTGCCCAAAGCGGGATACTTTCAAAAAATCCACAGTCTTCAATAGCTGTTACCATTGCATCAGGCAAGCTCATACTGCTGCTGCCTCCTATTCCGGCTGTTCTCATTATTGTTCCTACTACTCCCTGTAATATCTCAAAGATTACAAGCATCAGCTCAAGTCCATATGTTACAACTGCTTTTGCAATTACAAACCGGATAAAAAGCTTTAATGCGTGTTCAAATTTTTTAACTTCTGCAAAGCTGTTGCAGGTCTTAACAACGCCTACAACAAAAAAGAGCACCAGCAGGGCTACACCTATTGCCTGCAATGCTCCATGTATATCTACTATTACTCTCCAGATAACACCGCCTTTAAAATGTTCGGGATCTTCGGTAAGCAGGGTCCATATTTCAGCCAGTTTTTCATTCCACGTTGAAAGTGCATTCTGAAGGTTTTGGACTACCCAGTTATCAGACATATTTTTTAAACTTCCTTTCTTCTATCCAGTAATTAGGTTTAAAATTTCCTTAGTAAATGTAATAATAACTCCTCCTGCCAGAGTTAAAAATCCATTGGCTCTCTGAGATGGGTCATGCGATTTCATCGAAAGTCCCACCTGCATTATTCCAAGGCCTAAAAGTATTATTCCAATTGCCCGAATTAAGCTGAATACAAAATTCGACAAATTATTTACTGCGGATAATGGGTCACCCGCAGCGAAACACATCTGTGGTATAAAAATAGCTGATGCAATTGATGCTATAATCAGGTATCTTACATATAGTTTTTTAAATTTCTGTTTTTCTATCATTTTTAAGTCTCCTTATCTTCTTCATACTGCTGCAGTTCTTCATCTGTATAAATCTCATAGCCACAAATATCTAAGGTGATTTCATCTACCTCCTCATATTCTGCTACATACTTTATACTGATAGTTCCTGCAGCTTCCGTTACCTCTCCATGCTCATATTCTTCCGCTTTCCCATCAGCAGTTTTATTAACATCCGGGTGCTTTAATATGTCATACTTCAAATCTTTTACAGGTCTTTCACCTCGGATAAATAAAAGCGCATACATATTGTCAAGCATTCTCACTTCATCAGGAGTCATAAGCTCTCTCCCTGTTATCTGATAGTTGGTAGAATAGTTTCCGTTTCTGCCTGTTGATTTGCCAAAGGTATTAAGGTCTATAGTTTCCTTTCCCAGCAGTTCAGAAACATACTTATGTGTTGACTGTTCATTACCTCCAAGGTACAGGAATGTATCACAATTGCCAACAATGCTCTCCCACTGTTTTTCAAACAGGACTTTAAGCTGCGCCATATTCTGCAATATAATCGACACTGAAACCCCTCTGGATCGCATTACAGATAAAATTTTATCAAAATCATCCGGAAGGCTGACATTTGCAAATTCATCCATAACAAAATGGCAATGCATAGGAAGGCTCCCTTTATATTCTCTGTCTGCAATATAAAAAAGCTGCTGAAAAAGCTGTGTATATAGCATGGAAACAATAAAATTAAATGAAGTATCATTGTCAGGTATCAGCGCAAACAATGCCACCTTTTTTTCACCTAGTGACTGTAAATCAAGCTCGTCTGTCGCTGTAAGAGCCGCAAGGCTCTGCAAATCGAATTTTTCGAGCCTTGCAGCCAGAGTAATCTGTATTGATTTTAAGGTCTTTCCTGCTCCCTTCTTATAGTTGTTATAAAATCTGACTGCTATATGCTCCGGCTCTTTAAGTTCCAAATCATAAAATAAATTATCAAGCGGACTTATATAATCTTCATCGTCTTCTCTGACCTCCCCAGCTCTGAGCATTTCCATAACCATAGAAAAATTCTGCTCATCTTCAGATGCTTCATATTTAAGATAAAATATCAGGGCCTTCAGAAGCATTGAAGCCGCAGTATCCCAAAAGGGATCCTGCGACTGTGCGCCTTTTGGAGTCGTGCTTTTAAAAAGGTTATTTACAAGCTTTTGCACATCATTATCACTGTGAATATAAACGAAAGGATTGTAACAGTGGCTTTTTTCCATATTGATGAGGTCAAGAACTTTGATTTCATATCCTTTGCTTTCAAGCAACTTGCCTGTATCTCTCAGTATCTCGCCTTTAGGGTCTAATATAACATATGATGTGTTTCCCTGCATTATATTTGGCTTGCAGTAGAAACGTGTTTTTCCTGCTCCAGAACCACCGCATACCAACACATTCAAGTTTCTCCTGTGTTTTCTGCCATTAAGACCTATTCTTACATTCTGAGTAAGCAGTTTATTACTTTCACGGTTACACTGTGCATATTTTTTACAGATTTTTTCCGCATTTCCCCATTGAGCGGACCCGTGTTCTTCTCCTCTCCTGTAGTTTTTCATATTTGCAAACATAGCTCCTGCAACCACAGCATATATGAGCAAAAAAATAAGAACAGTCTTAACACTGTCCTTGCATAGAACTATATTCCCCGGCTTATTAACCGCCTGCATCAAACCGTCAATTATTCCCGACAGCCCCTCATTCATATACGGAGCAACCGCAAGAGCAAGGTAAACCACCGGGATTATAAAAAAAGCACCCACAATTATAATCAGTTTTTTATCTTGGCGCATTTGTTTCTCTCTCAATAATTCTTACTTTTTTATTCGGGGCGGTCACGACTTTTTCATATATATCCGAAATATCGTCAAAGGGCTGATTTCCTTTAATTCTCTCATTTCTTTCATTATTCAACAGTGCAACAAGGCTTCTTCTGCTATATTCATCAAGCACTATATGGTATCTTCTCTCCTTCATAGCTTTATTTTACCTCTCTCTATTATCCTTCTGTTTTTCCTTTTCTTCCGCAATAAGCTGCCGTTCTGTTTCCTTTACCTTATTATATACTTCGACTGCTTTCGACAATTCTCTTCTAAATTCTTTTGGTTCAAACAGCTTCATTTCTTCCGGAACAGCAACTGCCTTCTTTCCCTCATCCAAGCCATACTCCATACAGATAATCTTCTCCGCAATCTTTTTCTGAAATTCCGTATTTCCTTCCTGCTGCACTGCTGCCATGTCAATATATCCGGATACAGCCTCCCTCATTACTGCATATATAAGTTCTCTGCTTTCAAGCCCTTTTTTCACCTTAATTATATTATTCTCTGTTACAGCAGGTTTTCCATATGGTGTTTCTTCTGCCACCTCTATTTTATATGGTGAAATAGAAGTTGCTGCTCCAAGAATAATTCTGTCGGGTATATGTGGCTTTCTTACAAATTTCTGCACATTAGTCTGTGATACATCAAGCAGCTTCTTAACATTAAACACAGTGAAGTTTCCACCATCTTTAGATGCTGCTGAATATGGCTCCAGAATTTTAATGCCTTTTTCACCTTTTCGTATTTTCACACCGCTATCTTTCCAAGTCTCAAAGTCTTTTAACATTGAGGCTTCCGGTTTCTGTGCAAAGATAAGCATTGTGTTTGACACCGTATACTTTCCAAGTCTGACTTGTACGGCAAGGTATTCATTAAACTTTTCATCATCTGAAATTATACTTTCTGTGATTTCATCAAGCATGTTAAACACCTCTGCTTTTTCCTGTTCCTTCATAACCATATAATCTTCATAGCTAAGAGTTTTGTTATTACTTTTATCCTGTATATTCTCGATTACTTCATATATATTATCGCTCATCAATATTACCTCCCGATTGTTTTATTTGCTGCCATATCTTTTATAACTTCCTTACCGCTTTCAGCTTTTGCCTTATACTCGTTTATTTTTTCTCTCACCGATGTTTTATCCATAATACCCTGAGTCACCTTTGCTCCCTCTAAGGAATTCCCTGACAGATGGCTTTTTTCTGCCAGCCTCTTTTGGGGGACCGATACTGCTTCTTCGATAAGACTATCAACCTTATTCATAATGCTTTCCTGATTACCATTATCTTTACCCTTTCCTTCGTGTACAATCTTTGCTTCACTTACTGATGCCAGTTTAAATCTCTTTACCAGCCTGTCTATCTTGGGGGCATCTTCTGCTCTTGTTATAATATCGACTACTGTATTTTCATCTTTATTGTGTTTATCTTTAACAACACAATAAAGCACCCCATACTTCTTTGCTTCTTTAGTAAATTTGCCTATATCCTTTTGCGGTAATGAAAACACAGTAAGCTCCTTGCCTGACTTGAGCATATTTGCAAGCCTGCTTCGCCCTGCTGTTTTCTGTTCCTCTTTTAATGCGGCTGCAATTATAAAAGCAAGGCTTTTTGCTCCGCTGCCTGTAATCCGCATTGCAACTTCAAGTCCTTCAAGTGACATTCTTACAACCTGCTCAGCAGCATCTCCGCCATTATTCATAACTACTCCTTTCCTTACACGTCACCTTGTGTACTCCTTTTCTTTTTCTTTCGCTTCTTCAATACTTACTTTTTCTCTGATTATATCCGACCTCCTTGATATTCCATCACAGAGATATATCTGTCTTCTCAAGGCTTTTAACTCTTTCGTGATTTCACTTTTTCTATCTATTGCCGCAGATTTTTTGTCCTCTGATACAGTACTTCGCCTTATAACATTAGTTAACTGTTTTCTTTCCTCGCAGAGTGCTTCAATGTTACTTTCAAGTCGCTTCTTGTATGTATCAAGCTGATTCTTGTCTTCAATACCCTGCTTACATAAAAGGTGTGCTTCATCTGTTATATTTTTGAGCTTAAGCAAATCATCTCTGTAAATATAATGAATATATCTGCTGTTTTGTTTCTTCTGGGGAAAGCAGCCAAGTCTGTAGCAATAATAAAAATAAAGGCCCTTTAGCCCTTTTACTTTCTTGGTTTTCACTTTTTTAACCTTATAACAGACATCGGCTTTTCTGAAAGACCTCATTTCGGTTTTGTTATGTGCTTTAGGTTCTGCAACTCTTGCTCTTATACACTCATTGCTGTACTCCTCTCCCATTTGTATCAGCCTTATTGGTCTTTTCCAGTCTTTTTGTCTTATTGTCCAGTATTTTCTGTTGTAGTCGAATTGGCATATATATCCCTGTCTTCTAAGATTAATTTCAAGTTCCCTCAGGTTACAGCTTTCTTTAATATAATAATCTACCACCTCTTTTGCAATGTTAAGCCTGCTTGGTTTTCCGTCTGCTTCCGCCTTTGCAATCACATACGGAATGGCCTTTCCTTTTTTCTTATCAATAACGCTTACTTTGTGTTTACAACATATTTCATCTGATATTTTATATATATCCGTCCACTGTTTCCTGCGGAGCCTTTTGCCATTGGAAAAAGACACTGAATTGACAACAAAATGATTATGAATACACCCGGTATTAAGATGCGTGGTAACAATAACCTGAAATTCTTCTCCCCAGACTTTTTCAGCAAATTCAGTTCCTATTCTATGAGCAACTTCAGGCGTAACCTCTCCTTTAGCAAATGACTGATATCCATGATATGCAACAATACCTCCGGTCTTTCCAAACTGCCTTTTTACTATGTTAAATTCTTCTTTAATATTTGTTGTGTCGCAATTTATACCACTCACAAAAAGCTGTTTATCTGTTTTATCAGTATTAACCGCATACTCAATTACATTCTTCAGGCTTTCTTTGGAAGTCTTTTGCGGGTTTGCTGCATAGTCTATAACTGCATCAACTCTGCCCCTCACAGGCCATATCTTCGTTACCGCCATGGAATTTCATCAGGCTCAAGGTATTTTTTTATCAGAGCAATTCTGAATGTTGATAATGCATCAATTTCTCTGCGAATTTCAGCAGTATTTATAATGCCGGTAGAATTAGCTCTCGCTGCTATCTGATTAAGATTATTTCCTATAGCCGCAAGCTGGCTCATATCCTTATGAAACTGTGCATCAGGCTTTTCTTTCGGGGAAAAGCCCATAATTAGAAATCTTAAAAATCCCGCTTCTGTAAGGCAGGTCTTTCTTGCATTCTCTTTCAA
>CAVDMD010000095.1:0-9121 GCA_963609975.1 bacterium
ACGCACGGTGGTGTGAGAGGTCGGGGGATTAGTCAAATCCCCCTCCTACTCGATTGTGAGCCTGCCTGCAAAAATATCTCCAGCTCCTTGAAACAAACATCAAAAAAGTATATAATTAAATTTCAGAATAAAAGAAGGCGGTTTACCATGCACGAATATCCGATTACAGAGCAGATAGTTAAAATAGCATCCGAAAACTGCAGAGAAGCAGGCGCTTCAAAAGTGGTAAGCGTCGATCTTGTTGTTGGTGACTACTCGGGACTTGTCCCCGAATCCATTCATATGTACTTCGACCTTATAGCCGAGGGGACTGTATGCGAGGGCTCGGAGATAAACATGAAGCGTATCAGACCGAAGCTCAGATGCCCTTCCTGCGGCACATTGTTTGAGAGAGCGCCTATGTCATTTGCCTGCCCTTCCTGCGGCACAGACGGTGAACCGACAGAAACAGGCAAGGAATTTTATATTGAATCTATAGAGGTGGAATAATGCACGATATACGAAAAATAAATATAATGGAAAACATAATGGACGAAAACGACCATATTGCAGAGCATATCAATGAGCATATGTCAGCGCACGGGGTTCTCGTGATAAATGAGATGGGAGCGCCGGGGGTCGGCAAGACAACCACACTGAGGAACATAATTTCAAGACTTGACGGAGTTAAGCCGTATGTTATAGAGGGCGATATTGAATCAGATCTTGACACGCAGACACTGAGAGAGCTCGGCATCGACACTCATCAGATAAACACCTTCGGAGCGTGCCATCTCGACGCCCCTATGGTGGATCATATGATAGACCATATGCACTTTGACCACAGTGAGCAGAGAGCAGCCCTGTTTATAGAGAATATAGGGAATCTGGTGTGCCCTGCGGAGTTTTCAATAGGAGAGCATATCAAAATGCTGATATCCACAGTGACAGAGGGCAGCGACAAGCCTTACAAATATCCTCTGGCTTTTGAAAAAGCCGACGTTATAATTCTCAACAAGGTGGATCTGATCCCGTACCTTGATTTCGACGAGGAGTTTTTTATGAAAGGCGTCAGAGCGCTTAACAAAGATGTGCCTGTATTCAGAGTATCGGGCAAAACAGGAGAGGGTTTTGAAGAAGTGGCGGACTGGATAAAATCAAAAGCGCTTGCTCTTGAAATCAGAGAGCATCATCACGACCACGAGCATGACCACCATCATGAGCACAAATAGCATGAACAATGATGTAATTACCGAAAAAATTAAATTATGGGGAATCGTTCAGGGAGTCGGCTTCAGACCCTTTGTCGCCAAAATAGCGGACAGACTTTCGATGAAAGGTCAGGTGCTCAACATCGGCGGCCTTGTCGAGATAAAGGTTACAGATACCAGAGAGCGCATAGACCGCTTCATAGACGCCATTTGCGATGAGAAGCCGGAGCCTGCCGAGATAGTCCATATTGCAGGATATGAGCAGGAATATGAGGCCTTTGACAGCTTCACCATACTTCACAGCGACGAGGGTGATGACGAGGTTGCAATGATACCCGCAGACCTTTCCATCTGCCCAAACTGCCTTGCAGAGCTTCGTGACAAGAACAATCCCAGATACAGGCACCCTTTCATATCCTGTATGGTATGCGGACCCAGATATACAATTATTGACAGAATACCTTATGACAGAGACAACACAGCTATGATCGAATGGCCCATGTGCGGGTTTTGCGAGTCTGAATATACAAGTCTTGCAGACCGCAGATACCATGCGCAGACCATATCGTGCCATGACTGCGGACCTGTGCTTCTGTGCAGGACAGAAGCAGGCTCGGTGTGCGACAGAGAGCAGGCCGTAAGAGAAGCGGCAGAGCTGCTTGCAGGCGGCCGAGTTATAGCTTTCAAGGGAGTGGGCGGATATAATCTGATGGCAGATCCGTTTAATCCCGAAGCGGTGGCTGCATTGAGAGAAATCAAAAAAAGAGAACAGAAACCCTTTGCCGTCATGTTCAGAGACATAGATGAAATCAAAAAAATATCGTATGTAAGCGATGTGGAGGAGAGGCTCCTTGAGTCCTCCGCAAAGCCTGTAATACTGCTGGAGAGAAAACCAGCGGAGCAGATGACACTTCCGGCTTATGCCCAAAGCGCAGACGAGCTTATAAAAAGCAGATTTGTCGGTTCGTTCCTGCCGTCTATGGGAGCGCAGCATCTGATACTTGAAGCCTTTGGAGGCCCTGTTATAGCCACCAGCGCCAATGTGTCGGATATGCCGATGATCAAAGACGATGCGGATATGGCAGAGCTTATGAAAAAAAATCCGCAGATTGCCGCGATGATATACAACGAAAGAGATATCAGGGTCAGGGCGGATGACTCTGTGGTGAGAGTTATAGACGGCAATCCTCAGATGATAAGAAGATCCAAGGGATATGCGCCTGTGCCGCTGTTTGTTGAAACAGACTGCGACAAAGACGATATGATATTTGCAGCGGGCGGACAGCTCAAAAATTCTTTTGCTCTGACCAAAGGTCAGTTTGTTTATATGAGCCAGTATTTCGGCGATATGGACAGTGCAGAGAACAGAGAAATATATCAGAGCAATGCAGGCAGAATGGCGGAGCTTTTCAGAATAAATCCGTCTCTGGCGGTATGCGATATGCATCCTGCCTATGCGCCGTCGGTATTTGCAGAGAGCCTTGGCATAGAAACAGTCAGAGTTCAGCACCATCATGCTCACATAGCATCGGTTATGGCAGAGCATAATATCGGAGACGCTGTGATAGGAGTAAGCTTTGACGGTACGGGCTACGGTACGGACGGCAATGTATGGGGCGGAGAAATCCTTGTATGCGAGGGCGGCAGATTTAAGCGCAGCAGGCATCTTAAATACCTCCGCATGATAGGCGGCGACGGCTCAATTAAAGAAGCGTGGAAATCGGCTTTGTGCTACAGATACGCATACGAAAACGAAGTGCGGCCTGCAGAGCCTGATGAGTTTGAAATAAAGCTGGACAAAATCATGGAATATGCCGCAAAACACGAAAGCGGTGTTTTCGGGGACAGCAAAACACTTGTATACAGCGCACTGGAGCACAGAATAAACAATATAACAAGCTCCAGCATGGGCAGGCTGTTTGACGCGGTTTCAGCGCTCCTTGGCATCAAGGAATACAATGACTATGAGGGGCAGTGCGCCATAATGCTTGAGGATGCTGCGGCCAGGTGCAAAACAGAAGCCGAAAAGCTTGCATATGACTTTCATATGCAGGTGGCAGAGGCGGTACTTGACTGCTGCACAGCTGTCAGAGACAAAACAGGAATAAACAAAGCGGCTCTTTCGGGCGGTGTTTTTCAGAACAGAATACTTACCGAGAAATGCCTGAAGCTGCTTAGAGATAACGGCTTTGAGGTTTACTGCAACATATCGGTAAGCCCTAACGACGGGGGCATAGCTTTGGGACAGAGCTATATAGGAATGAAGCTTTTGGAGGAGAGAAAACATGGCAATTGACAAGGTAAGAGAATACTTCAGACAGTTCGGATTAGATGACAGAATACTGGAATTTGATGTATCAAGCGCAACTGTGGATCTTGCCGCCCGGGCGGTCGGTGTTGAGGGCGCAAGAATATGCAAAACCCTTTCGTTTAAGGATAAGGACGGAGGCTGCATACTGATACAGGCAGCGGGAGATGCGAGGATAGACAACAGAAAGTTCAAGGATAAATTTCACCTCAAAGCCAAAATGCTTACGGCTGAGGAGGTGGTTGAATTTACAGGTCACGCAATCGGAGGCGTGTGCGCATTTGCGGTAACAAACCCCGACGTAAAGGTTTATACAGACGAGTCCCTCAAAAGATTCGATACTGTGTTTCCTGCGTGCGGCAGTTCAAACAGCGCTATAGAATTCACCTGCGATGAGCTGTTCAGATATTCAAATGCCATAGAGTGGGTGGATGTGTGCAAGCTTCCGGAGGAGGTAAAGGAATAATGTGTATAGCAATACCGGGAAAAGTCAAAAGTATAGACGGTAATATGGCAAAGGTTGATTTTAACGGCAACCTTGTAAATGTCAATACCGGAATAATAGAGCCGCAGGTGGGTCAGTACGTGCTGGTTCACGCAGGCTGCGCCATAGAGGTTATGGAAAAAGACAAAGCGCAGGAGCTTATTGACCTGTTTGCCGAGCTGGAGGCATAGAGATGGAAATACAAAAAGTTGTTGAGTATCTGCAAAACTATGACGGCAGACCTCTCAAACTGATGGAAGTGTGCGGGACTCATACATCGAGCATATTCAAAAACGGAATCAGATCGCTGATTTCACCCAAAATCAAACTCATATCGGGGCCGGGCTGTCCTGTGTGTGTGACGCCTGCCGCATATATAGACAAATGTCTTGAATATGCCGGAGCGCAGCACCACAGCGTACTGACATTCGGCGATATGATCAAGGTGCCGGGCAAAAACGGAAGCTTTGCAGACAACAAAGGCGACGGCGTCAGCGTGGAGGTTATGTACTCTCCGTTTGAGGCCATTGAAAAAGCTGAGAAAAACCCTGAAACAACCTATGTGGTTGCGGCTGTGGGCTTTGAAACCACTGCGCCTGCATATGCACTGATGCTTGAAGAGGCGCAAAAAAAGAACCTGTCAAACATCAGGCTTGTGACAGCTCTCAAAACCGTAATACCCGCGCTTGAATGGATCTGCGAAAACCAGCAGGATATAGACGGGTTTATATGCCCCGGCCATGTCAGCGTTATAATCGGAAGCGATGCGTACAGAAGTCTTGCGGATAAATACCATAAACCTTTTGTGGTTGCAGGCTTTGAGGGAGAGCATATACTTGCTGTTATATATGATATAGTCAGGCAGATAGAGGACGGCAGAAGCGAAGTCAGAAACTACTATACCAATGCTGTTAAACCGGAGGGCAATATCAGAGCTCTTGATGTTATAGGCAGGTACTTTGAAACCGGAAGTGCAGTATGGAGAGGACTGGGACCGATAGCGGATTCGGGACTTTATCTGAGAGAGGAATACAGAGCATATGACGGGGGAAGCTTCGGACTCGATGAGGATATAAAGCTTCCGGAGGCGTGCAGATGCGCAGAAGTCATAGTCGGCAGGATAAACCCTGACGAGTGCCCGATGTTCGGCACAGGCTGCAGCCCGCTTAACCCTTACGGGCCCTGCATGGTTTCGGCAGAGGGAGCCTGCGGCATATGGTACAGAAACAGGAGATAATATGGAAAAAATAATAATGGCTCACGGTGCCGGAGGCAAAACCGGCAGCGAGCTTATGAGCAGGATTTTCGGCAAATATTTTAGCAATGACGTGCTTGAAAAAATGGAGGACGCCGCTGTGGTTGAGGTAAGCGGCAGAATCGCTTTTTCAACAGACTCGTTTGTAGTGACTCCGCTGGAATTCAAAGGCGGGGATATAGGGAAGCTGTGTGTGTGCGGCACCTGCAACGACCTGCTGATGATGGGCGCAAAGCCTGAATATCTCACCTGCGGATTTATTCTTGAGGAGGGTCTTGATATTGATTTGCTCGAAAGAATAGTAATATCAATGGCAAATCAGGCAAAGGCGGCAGGAGTCAGGATTGTGGCAGGAGACACCAAGGTCGTGGAGGGAAACGGCGGTCTTTTTATCAACACATCGGGAATAGGCGTTGTACCGGAAGGCAGGAATATCAGCGCTGCCAATGCCGGGCCGGGGGATGCGGTCATACTTTCCGGAACCCTTGGAGATCATCACGGCTGCATATTAAGCGCCAGAATGGGCATCGAAAACAATATATCAAGCGACTGCGGATTCCTTGGGGACATAACAGATGCATTGTTTGATAACGATATAAACGTAAAGACCATGAGAGATGTGACGCGCGGAGGCCTCGGCACGATAATAAACGAGATAGCCGCAGCTTCGGGCTGCAGGATAGAAATAAACGAAACCGCGCTGCCTGTAAACGATGAGGTAAGAGGTTTTGCTGATATTCTCGGTCTTGATCCTGTATATATGGGCAACGAGGGCAAGATGATAGCGATTGTGCCGCAGGCTCAGGCTGACAGGGCGCTGGAGCTTATAAAAGCCACCGAACACGGCAAAAACGCCGCAATAATAGGAACTGTCACACAGGGCTCCGGAGTGGAGATAATAACAAGACTCGGAGGCAGGAGAACCCTTGATATGCTCTATGGTGAGGGATTGCCGAGGATATGTTAAAGTCCCGAACGGGTACAATTCAATAGACAAGAATAAAAATAGACCCCATCGGGTATAATTAACACACAAAGTGTTGACATTATACCCGATGGGGTGTTGTTATATTGCTATGAATAAGATTGGAGAATACATAAAAAAAGAAAGAAAAAATCTTGGTCTTACACAGGAGGAGTTCGCTTTAAGAGCAGGGCTTGGTATCAGATTTGTAAGAGAACTGGAGCAGGGTAAGCCTACTGTCAGGCTGGACAAGGTAAATCAGGCCTTGTATATGTTTGGGATGGAGGCGGTTCCCGGCAAAAAGGAGGATTAGACTGTGGCTTTTGAGTATCGCAAAGGATATGTGTTTGTTCAGGACAGTTATGCAGGAACCATTACAGAAACCGACGAGGGATATGAATTTGCTTATGACAGGCAGTATCTTGACAGAGAGGATGCGGTGGCAGTGAGTCTGACTATGCCGCTTACTGAAAAAACCTATAAATCGACAGTGATATTTCCTTTCTTTGACGGACTTGTTCCGGAAGGCTGGCTGCTTGATATTACGAGCAGGAACCGGAAAATAGACAGAGATGACAGATTCGGGTTGCTGCTTGCAGTCTGCAGGGACTGCATAGGAGATTGTATATAAGAAACGAGATGTCGGAAAGAGATGCCTTTATTGCGGCGGGCAGGAGTGCGAATGTTCACAGCTGAGTGGCGAGAACAGACAAAAGGTAAAAGCACTTATTAAGGAACGAATAAAAAGACTTACTGACAGGTAAAAACCTGATATGAATGCCTCTGCAGAGCAATCTGAGGAGGCATTCTTTGCAGGTGTGATTATACGGATTTTGCCGGCATCAGCCTGCTTAACGCAGCATATGACCTGTCCATAAGCAGGGAATAGGCTATCTGCGCCGGTTTTCGTGAAAGCAGCACCGTTACGGAGAAGCTTATGACAAACAGGCATACTATATACAGCCAGTCATAGCCCCTGAAGTCAAAATATCCCAAAGTAAAGCCCTTTACCTTGAATACCAGCACAAACAGCATATGGAATATGTAAACCGGCATAGTGTTCATGCCTATATGCGCCCAGAAGCCCTGCTTTGCAGAGAGTATGCTGAGAAAAAACAGTATCCAGCCAAAGCTGACGGCCAGCAGGGCGGCTCTGAACAAAATTCCCTCGACTGCTGACATATGAGTGGCACTGAATGATGCCTTGAGCCTGACTGCATCTGCGATGTTTTCGGGGCAGAGATATACGGCTGCCACAGTTACGGAGCAGAGAACAGTGCCAAGCAGCACAATCTGCCATACGGAGTGCAGCCGCAGCTTTTCAACCTTTTCTATTGTCATACAGTAGCCTGCTACAAACGGGAAAAAGAATGTGCACATTCTTGACACTGCAAAACCGTCGCTGCTCAGAGGCTCAAATATACCCGACAGCAGATAGATTCCTAGAGCTACAGCAGGCAGATGCGGTATTTTAACATAGTATTTCTGAAAAAACCTGTATACAAACAGCACTACAAGAAACCACATGGCATAAGGAAGGCTTCCTGCCTGAAACATCTCGGCTGCCCTGTCAAAACCGTAATAGGCAATGACAAGAGGCCAGAAAACAATACCTACGATTACAACAGGCCACAGCAGCGAGCCAAACAGCCTGTCTCTGTTTTTGTCCGGATTTTTACTGAACATTCCCGAAAGGAAAAAGAAGGTCTGCATAACGAAAATATCAATCCCCACATAAATCAGATTGCCTGTATTGCCGGTAAACTCATAACCTCCTTTGAATGTGAAATGCTGCAGCACAATCAGGAACATACATATGCCACGCAGCGCATCATATCTGTAATTTCTTACTTTATTCTTTCCCATAAATATACCCCTTATTAAACATTGAGCCAACCTTGGCGTGAAAAGATTATACCACAATGATAACCTCAAGGTGGCATATGTTATACATCGCTTCTGCCGCTATTGCGTCAATCAGCGTGTACAGACATTATACCACAGAAAAATCATATATCCGGAGTGTTAATAAAAGCTTAATAAAGGTTAATAAAATCATAAACGGGAATTATGAAAAGATGAAAAAATCATCTGCAGAAGTTAATCTTACAGATGATTCTGGTAATCAGTAATAGTATTCGGAGCTGCCTTTGTATTCCTGTATGGTGTTGCCGCCGTTACATAGCCGTACCTGTTCCGGTTTTTGTGGTATGAAAATAAAACTTTGCCGAATGGTAGAGGTAATTTTATATTGATGTTTTTATTAACGTTCATCAAAAAATTCTGGTCTAAATGAGATCGGATTGCTCCATGAAATCTTTTAGCTGTTTGGTGCAGTTGGCATAATTGCGGGCGCTATAGTCCGGGTTGCGCCTGTTAATTGTCGTAAAATATTTTTCAAGAGCAGTACGGTACTCATCTATGCTGATATTGCCAGATAGAACATTATACAGATCTATGCCCAGTTCAGAGTGGCGGCGCTGTGTGGCATAGATGGCATCGGCAAATACCTGCATGACCGTTGTTTTATTGGCGGTTGGGTGCGCGGCAAGGTAGTATTCTTCAAAAGCTGTTTTTATTTGACGCTTTCTGCTTATGAACTGCTCTGTGCAAGTGATTTTGCCCTCATTTTTAGGAAGATTGGCAATGGCGTATTCACAGCATTGTACTACAAGCTGATTGAATGAAATGTCCTCGTTTGCAGCGATTTCTTCCAATTGTTCTATGAGAGAGTTAGGCATACGAATGGTTTTGCTGGTCGCTTCATTCTTCTGAACTATAAACATACTGAAACTAACTCCTTTCTGTAAAATAGTTTAGCCTGTTTTTGAAATATAATATACATTCAAAAATACAGTAAAAATTTGCTTGCAAAATAGGAGCAGCCGTGTTATATATTATTATACAACAACTGTTGTAA
>CAVDMD010000096.1:0-9029 GCA_963609975.1 bacterium
AAGGTATGCTTAAAGGGATAACAGTAGAAGACTACGGCAGGGTTATGAAGAAGGAGGGTCTTGAAGAAGGTAGAACTGAAGGCCTTGCAGAGGGCCTCGAACGTGGCGAGGCTTCCGGCAGAGCAGAGCGTGAGATTGAGATGGCAAAGGCTATGAAGGACGATAATAAGCCGGTTGAGGAGATTTCAAAGTATACAGGATTGTCTAAAGAGGAAATAGAGAAGCTGTAAATATGACAGATATGAATTGTAGTAATAAGCTAAACAGCAGGGCGGTCATCTGACCGCCTGTTCGGTTTTTTTGAGAGAATTGGAGAGATGCATTCTGTAGTCAGAATTGTGTGTTAATAACACATAAAAACCACATATTTTTTGAAACAATTTTTGTCGAAACTATGTCGCCTTTTGACGAAATAGTGTATCATATGTATAGAAATTTTTAATGGAGATTTTTTATGGTTTTCAGCAGCTTTGAATTTATACTATGGTTTTTACCGTTCTTTTTACTGGTTTACTATAATATACCGGACCGGCACAGAAATCTTTGCGTATTTGTGTTCAGTCTGCTTTTTTATGCTTATGGTGCGCTTGCGCAGCCTGTGTATATACTTATTCTGCTGTTTTCAATATTTGCAAACTATATGATAGGCCTTTGTATTGTTGGGCGCAGCAGGTATAAGCGGCTGTTTCTGACGATAGGCATAGCAGTTAACCTGAGCGGACTTTTTGTATTCAAATATGCTGATTTTTTTATCGAGAACATCAACCGTTTCGGACTGGAGCTTCCTATGTGGAATCTGGTGCTTCCGATAGGTATCAGTTTTTATACTTTTCAGGAGATTTCATACCTTATAGACGTATATCGCGGAGAAATCGATCCTGATTTGAGCCTGCTCAACCTTGCCTCATACATTGTTATGTTTCCCCAGCTTATAGCGGGGCCTATCGTGCGTTATGAAACAATCAGGGAGAAGCTGGTGCACAGAGTCTGCACCGGAGAGGATTTTTTATACGGCGTCAGGCTGTTTGTGGCGGGGCTTGGTTCCAAGGTGCTGCTTGCAAACAGGCTTTCGGGCCTCTGGCAGGCAGCGGGAGGTATAGGATATGAGTCTATATCCACGCCGCTTGCATGGATGGCAGCCATAGCGTACAGCTTTCAGATATATTTTGACTTTTACGGATATTCCCTTATGGCGATAGGACTTGGCAAAATGTTCGGAATTGATCTGCCTGAGAATTTCAGGCACCCGTATATTTCAAAATCAATGACGGAATTCTGGCGCAGATGGCATATTACGCTGGGTTCATGGTTCAGAGACTATGTGTATATCCCTCTGGGCGGCAACCGCAAGGGGATCTGCAGGACATATCTCAACCTGTTTATAGTATGGACACTTACCGGTTTCTGGCATGGTGCGAGCTGGAATTTTATCCTGTGGGGACTGTTCCTGTTTGTCATTATTGCCATTGAAAAATCAGGTCTTTTGAAGTTCCTTGAAACCCACAGGGCTGCAGGTCATATATATATGATAATACTGATACCCGTTTCGTGGATGTTCTTTGCGATCGAGGATATTTCGGATATATGGGTGTTCTTTCAGAGGATGGCAGGAATGGGCGGCGTCAATGTGTTTGCGGGTGATTTTGTCAAATACGGCGCTCAGTACGGAATATTCCTGCTGGCAGGCATTTTATTCTGCACGCCTCTGCCGAGAATAATTTTCGGGAAACTGCATAACAAATATATCAGGACTGTAATTCTGGCAGCCATAGCGGCAGGTTCTTTTTATTGTATTTACAAGGGAATGAATGATCCGTTCCTGTACTTCAGATTTTAGGTGGGTATTATGAGAGCAAAAAAAACGATTAAAATATACAGGATAATTGTTTTAATTCTGATTGTGGGATTTCTGGCAGCAGGCGTGAAAATCTTTGCGGATAAGGTCTCCGAAAACAAAGAAATGGAAGAGCCTGCGATTAACACAAAGGAAATACAAAAAATAGACAGACTGCTTTCACAGCAGAGCTTTAAGCCTGACCCTGTCAAAGCGGCGCTTGGCAAATATGACGGCGATGCCGTTCTTGTAACTCCTGAATTTCAGAAAGCTCCGGACGGATATTTTGAAGACGCTCTGTTTATAGGGGATTCCAGAACCGTAGGCATTAAAGAATACGGCAATATCGACGGCGCAGACTTTTTTGCAACAGAGGGAATGAGCGTATACAGCATATATCAGCAGAGCATCAATATATCGGGAGTAGGCGATGTATCGCTCGAAACCCTGTTAAAAAACAAAGCCTACGGTAAAATATATATCATGATGGGAATAAACGAGCTTGGATACAACCTGAGCGATAATGCGGAGGCATACAGAGAACTGGTCGATATGATAAGAGAATATCAGCCTGATGCCATAATATATATACAGGCAAATCTTCATGTTTCCTCAAGCCGCTCAAAAACCGACAAAACCTTTAACAATAACAGAATAAACAATTACAACAATCTGCTGGCAGGCATTGCCGACAATCGCAATATATTTTACATTGATGTCAATGAGCTGTTTGATGATGCAAGCGGAGGTCTTGGAGAGGAATACACTTCAGATGATATTCATATCATGGGCAAATATTACAGTGACTGGGGAGCGTGGATTGCAGAGAGAGTAATTGTCAGATAGGCAAAGACGCAGCTTCAAAGCTGTTCAAAATACAAAACAGATACTATGACACAAAGACCGGCGAAAGCCGGTCTTTACAGGTATGTGCTTATCTTCTGCCTGATGCGTTCAGGACATTTCTGATCTTGTGGGATACCATTGATTTGATGGCGTCTCTGCCCGGTCCAAGATATTTCCGGGGGTCAAATTCGGCAGGATTTGATGCAAGATATTTTCTTACCTCTGCAGTCAGAGCAAGTCTTAAATCAGTATCTATATTTACCTTGCATATTCCATGCTTTGCGGCTTCTTTAATCATATCCTCAGGCACTCCCTGCGCTCCCGGGATATTGCCGCCGTACTGATTGCATTTGTCAACAAACTCTTTCAGTACGGTTGATGCTCCGTGAAGCACTAAAGGTGTGTCCGGAATCAGCCTGTGTATTGCTTTCAGCCTTTCAAAATCAAGCTTAGGCTCACCCTTGAACTTGTATGCGCCATGACTTGTCCCGATGGCTATTGCAAGTGAGTCAACTCCTGTTCTTTCGACAAACTCGGCAGCCTCGTCAGGATCCGTGAAGGTTGCGTTTCTGACATCGACATTCACATCGTCTTCGATACCTGCCAGCTTGCCCAGCTCCGCCTCGACAACAGCGCCTTTGCTGTGGGCATATTCAACAACTTCTTTTGTAATGCGTATGTTTTCTTCAAACGGGTGCTTGGAACCGTCAATCATAACCGATGTAAAGCCGTCATCAACGCATTTTTTGCATATTTCAAAATCCTCGCCGTGGTCAAGATGAAGCGCTATATCAAGCCCTGTATCTAAAATGGCAGCTTCGACCAGCTTCATAAGATATGCGGGCTTGGCATATTTTCTTGCGCCTGCCGAAACCTGCAGAATAAGAGGGGCGTTTTCCTCCCGGGCAGCCTCGACAATGCCCTGTATAATCTCCATGTTGTTCACATTAAAAGCCCCTACGGCATAATCTGCTTTGAGAGCCTTTTCAAACATTTCCTTTGTAGTAACTAAAGCCATAAATTTACCTCCCAACTTACTTCTATGGTATATTATACACCAGCAGGGGGCATTTTTCATTACTATTTTTGGTTCATAAGCATATTGAGCATGGGTCCGAAATTTTCCAGCATTTTGCTCATGTCGGGAGCAGGCTCCTGTGGCGGCTCTTTTGTAAGGGTGACAGAATCCGGATTAAACTGCCTCAGTCTGTTTACATTTTCAAGGGCATTTACGGTGTGATGCAGCTTATCTAAAAGCAGATCCAGCCTGAATGTATCAAAATATGCAGGCTGAGAGCCTCTGCCGTCATTTGACAGCAGCAGAAGCAGCAGAAATATTTTTATGGGATTTATATTCATGTATGTACCTCCGGGCAGGCTGTTTGCATTAAACGCGCCTTATTGTAATACATAATATGCGGGAGATAAGCATATTGTGCATATGAGGAGGATTTAAGATGAATAATAAAAGTATTATGGATATGGCAAGGCAGCTTGGACTGCCTGTTACGGAAGCAAATATAGAGGACGTGAGCAGTATGAGCCGTCAGCAGATGGAAGATGAGATCAGAAAACTCAGAAATGAGATAAAAAAAGATCCCGAAACCTTCAGAAAACAGGTGGCGGCAATAAAATCACTTTCGGCTGTGATGAACTCCGCACAGAGAGCAAAACTTGAAAGTCTGCTGAGAATGCTTGAAGAATAAAAATTCCGCAGCCTATGCTGCGGAAAAAAGATTAAAAGCTATTTCTCAAGACCGTTCCAGCTTCCGGAATCTCTGTCCCATTCCGGATAGTCTGAAAGAACAGGTGCGGGATAGTCAATACCCAATATGGCAACAATATTGCCGTTTGAGTTATAGAGAGGCGAAAAAACCGACCAGCACCATTTGCCATCACCGTCCTGCCAGCCTGAACGTGCGGAAGCAACAAGCCCTGCCTCATAGGCTTCTTTGAACTGAACCTCGCTGCCGTAGGATGTGCCCCATGTGTCAGGATCCTCAGAACCGTCAACTGTGATATAGTAGCTGCCCTCGGAGTCAGGTGCCAGCGCATACATATATGTTGCACCGCATTCTTTCATATAGCCGCTGAGAGTTGCGCTGAGTGCAGTATATTCAGAGGAATCCATCGTGGCTTCGCCGAGGTTCTGTGAGATGAGCGTTTCCAGTCTGTCGCACCAGCTGCCCTCCAGCTTTTTGGCATAGTCCTGAACATAGTCCATTGCCTGATCTCTGACATCTGCCACAGCCTCCGGAAGTGTATAGTCCTTTGCCGCTTCTTTGGTTTCGGTTTTGCCTGTGGTGCCGCAGCCTGCAAAGACGAGCATTACCGCCGCAAGACACAGAAGTGTGAATATTTTCAGATTGTGTTTCATTTAACTCTCCTTTGCAATTATCCTGCGTAGCTCAGCAGCACTTCCATTTTCCAGAATATGAGCAGACCTGCCGCTGCAACAATACCTAAAGCCACAAGTATATCACTGTTGTTGTATAAAAAATTTCTCATAATGTATCTCCTGAATTAAAAAAACTATATATAATGTATCATATTTTTGGTTTTTAGGCTATTGATTAGACAAAATTTTAATTAAAATAATACAAACATTTTTTTAGAGGGAAAATTATTGTATAACACATACCTTTTGAAGTTGTTGTTGTTGTGGTATAATGTGATAATGGTTAAGATAATTATAGAAAAAAACGACGGGAACCAGCGACTTGACAGGTTTCTCAAAAAATACTTAAAAAACGCGCCGCTGAGCTATATATACAAGGCAATCCGAAAAGACGTCAAGGTAAACGGTAAAAGATGCCCCAAGGAGCATATGCTTGAGGCAGGCGATGAGCTCTCGGTATATATATCGGATGACGAGCTTGCAAAGCTGACTTCGGTTAAGACTCATGCCGGAGCAAAGCGCCAGTTTGGGATTGTTTATGAGGATGAGAACATCCTGATAGCGGATAAGCCTTTCGGGCTGCTTACTCACGGAGATGAATTCGAGAAAAAAAACACTCTTGCAAATCAGGTCACAGCCTACCTTATAGCCAATGGTGATTACAATCCGAGGATTGAAAAAACATTTTCGCCGGCACCTGCCAACAGACTTGACAGGAATACCACCGGCATTGTGCTTTTTGGCAAAAACAGCGCTGCCCTCAAAGCTCTCAACGAAATGATAAGAGAAAGGGACGCAATCGGCAAATATTACAGGACGGTTGTGGCAGGCACTATGCGGGAGCCTCTTGTGCTTGAAGACAGAATTGAAAAAAACCATCGGGAAAATCGTGTAAAGGTATTGCCTATTGAACAGGATTCGGGTAAAGTAATAAAGACTGCTGTAAGACCTGTGCAGACAGGTGGCGGATTTACTCTTGCGGAGGTCCATCTGGTGACAGGCAGAACTCACCAGATAAGAGCGCATCTTGCAGAGGCGGGATACCCGCTTATCGGAGACAGGAAATACGGTGACCCGAAGATAAATTCAATGGTGAGCAGACGGTTTGATCTGAACACACAGCTGCTTCACGCGTGCAGGATGGAATTCGGCGAATGCAAAGGTGTTTTTGAATACCTTTCTGGCAGGAAATTCATATCATCTCCGTCGCAGGAGTTTATGAGAATAACAGCAGAGCTTACAGGAAACCATACTTAGGAGATTAATTAATGGCAGGTAAAGATAAAAAAAACTGGAGATACAGGAACAGACCATATATAGTTGCATTTGCACTGGCATTTGTGATGACAATGCTTGTGGCGCCCGAAATGATGGAGGGTGATTCCATGGAGCCTGTAATTTCAGACGGGCAGGCGGTGTGTGTTGTCAAGGAGTCATATTCTGCAAAGAGAGGAGAACCTGACCTTAATGAGGTTATAGTAATGGAAAAGATCTATTCAGAAGAATATGCGGACGACAATATCATTGCAAGAGTTGTGGGACTTCCGGGAGATACAATAGAAATCAGAGACGGCAGTCTTTACCGAAACGGCAAGCTGCATGAGGTAAACGGCAGCTCCGAATGTCCGGGCGAGTACAGTGTTACATTGGACAAAGACAGCGTGTTTATTCTGGCGGACAACAGAACAGCCAAAAAAACTGCAGACAGCAGAACCATAGGACCTGTTCCGATGAAAGAAATCAAAGGCAATGCCAAGCTTATTATATGGCCGCTGGGTGACATAGGAAGGATCAGATAGTGAGGGAAATCATCAAGGACGTTGTTATCGCCGCAATCATAGCGATAATAGTGATACAGTTTGTGAGGCCGACAATAGTTAAAGAAAGCTCCATGGAGGCTACTTTGTTTGAGAACAACTATATATTTCTGAACAAGCAGGCATATACATTCGGAGAGCCTGAGAGAGGAGATATAATTGTATTTCATTCCTCCCTTACAAGAGAGGACGGCAGCGAAAAGCTCCTGATCAAAAGAGTTATAGGGCTTCCGGGAGACACCGTTAAAATATGCGACAACTGTGTATACTTAAACGGAGAGCTTCTTCACGAGGACTACATCAAAGAGCAGGGTGTGGTACCCGGTGAGCTTGAGGTTACGGTGCCTGAGGGCGAACTGTTTGTGATGGGAGATAACAGGAGAGTCAGTATAGACAGCAGATATGAGGAGGTCGGCTGTGTTAAAATAGATGATGTGGTCGGCAAGGCGTTTTTCAGATTGTTCCCGTTCAGGGATATAGGCAGATTGTAAAGAGGTTAACTGATGAAAGAGATACTGAGAGATATATTAATAGCGGCGGCAATAGCACTTATAGTCATACAGTTTGTAAGACCTGTGGTGGTGCACGAAACATCCATGACGGACACTCTGCAGCCGGGTGATTATCTTCTTATGAACAAGATGATTTACAAAAACCACGAAGCGGAGCGCGGTGACATAGTGGTGCTTCATTCAGAATTAAAACAGGACAACGGCAGAGAAAAACTGCTGATAAAAAGAGTCATCGGATTGCCCGGCGACACCGTTTTTATCAGTGATAATTCCGTATATATTAATGGAGAGCTTTTAGAGGAGGACTATATCAGAGAGCCCGGAGTTGTGCCGGGGGATATCGATATAACCGTACCTGAGGGCGAGTATTTTGTAATGGGTGACAACAGAGGCAACAGTATAGACAGCAGATCTGAGGAAGTCGGCTGCGTCAGTCATGAGGATCTTGTGGGCAAGGCGTTTTTCAGACTGTTCCCGTTCAAAAATATAGGCAAGATATAGGGATTTGAGATGAAAAAAAACAAAAAACTTGTAGCAAACAACAAAAAAGCAAGGCATGACTATTTTATTGAAGAAGTCTATGAGGCAGGCATTGTGCTTACAGGCACTGAGATTAAATCCATCAGAGCCGGCAGGGTGAGCATCAAAGAAAGCTATGCCAAAATAGAGGACGGAGAGATGATAGTCTACGGCATGAATATAAGTCCTTATGAGCAGGGCAACAGGTTTAATGTTGAACCGCTCAGACCAAGGAAGCTGCTTCTTCACAAACAGGAGATACGCAAGCTCATAGGATATACTACTCTCAAGGGACTTACTATTGTGCCGCTTACAGTGTATATCAATGAGGACGGCAGAGCCAAAATGGAAATCGCTGTTGCACGGGGCAAGAAGCTTTATGACAAGCGTGATGATATTGCCAGGCGTGACGCGGAGAGAAGAATGGCCAAAGCCGCCAGATATTAATATTAAGGGGATGTAAAGGTTTCGACGGGGGCGTGGAAACCGGATAAGCGAGCCGCAGTTTGTCCAGTCTGCGTTAAAAAGGACACGTTAAATATAAACGCTAAAAATAACAACAATTTCGCATTAGCAGCGTAGTTCTGCACCGCGTGTCAGCCCATATTTACCTGTAGGTATGGGGTCTGGCATCGACCATACAGGAAAACCCGACAAGTGAGTCCGGCCTTGCCGGGGAACAACGGACTAGCCGATTTATGAACCTGCTGACGGGTGCCTAAAAAGGCGAAATTCAAATCATCAGCTGCGCTCGGAGAAATTCCTGTGGAAATACTTTCGGACGCGGGTTCGACTCCCGCCATCTCCACCATAATCTGTTGCTCAGAGAGATTTTCTCTGGGCTTTTCAATTTGCGGCAAGAAAGCCTGTAAGCGTGTAAATTCAAGACATATGGAGTATTGTGATAAACGCATACAAAGCTATACAGACGGCATACTAACCTATATGTTTTGAGGAAAAATGTGAGGAAAACAGGCTGAAATGTGAGGAGACGGCTCTTTTCATATATAAAAAAAGTGGAAATATACGGAATTAAAATTCCTATTTCCACATATCGCACACAAGGTGCAATAACATTCAAGGTGCTTTCTTTGAAATATACG